>CALMBS010000054.1 GCA_937860285.1 uncultured Chloroflexota bacterium | reverse complement strand
GTCGATGGTCTTGCCCTTGGCCATCTCGCTCACCATGCTGGACACCGCGATGGCCGCCCCGCAGCCAAAGGTCTTGAACTTAACGTCCTCCAGGCGGTCATCCTTGACTTTGATGTAGAAGGTCATCATGTCGCCGCAGACCGGGTTCCCCTCCTCACCGACACCATCAGCGTTGGGGATCTCGCCGACGTTCCGCGGATTGGTAAAGTGGTCCATCACCTTCTCGCTGTAGATCGGCATGCTAGTCCCCTCCTCTCTCCCCCTTCACGAACTTGTCATAAAGCGGCGACATCTTCCGGAGCGTCCCCACGATGGGCGGCAGCGCCGCCACCACCTGGTCCACATCCTCTTCCGTGTTCTGAATGCCAAGGCTGAACAGGAGGGAGCCGTGGGCCCTCTCCGGCGGGATGCCCATGGCCGTGAGGACATGCGAGGCCTTCAGCGCCCGGGAGGTGCAGGCGGAGCCGCTCGAGGCCGCGATCCCTTTCTGGTTCATCAGCATCAGCATGGATTCACCCTCGATGAACTCCACCAGGAAGCTGGCGGCGCCGGGCAGGCGCCGCGCCGGGTGACCGCTGAGAGTCACGTGGTCCAGGCTGGAGAGCAGGCCGCTGATCAGCCTGTCCCGCAGCGCGCCGACGAGCTTCATGCGCGGGGCCAGGTTCGACTCGGCCAGGTGCGCCGCCAGGCCCATGCCCACGATGGCCGGCACGTTCTCGGTGCCGGGGCGCCGCCCTGCCTCCTGCACCCCGCCATCGAGCAGCGGGAGCACACGCACGCCTTTCTTGACCCACAGGGCCCCGGCGCCCCTGGGACCGTAGAACACGTTGGCCGCCAGGCTGAGGGCGTCCACCCCCAGCCGCTTCACGTCAACCGGGATGGTGCCGGCGGCGGCTACCGCATCGGTGTGCAACAGCGCGCCCGCTTCTTTGACCACCCTGGCGATGTCGGCGATCGGCTCAATGGTACCCACCTCGGCATTGGCGTGCATGATGGATACCAGGACAGTGTCCTTCCTCAGCACCCGGGCCACCTCACCCGGGTCGACCAGAGCGTGCTGGTCGACGGGAACAAGGGTGACCTCGAAGCCCTGCCTCTCCAGGGTCCTGGCGGAATGCATCACCGAAAAATGCTCGACGGCCGATATCACGATGTGCCTGCCCCTGGCCTGCTGGGCCAGGGCCAGACCCTTGATGGCCATGTTGTTGGACTCGGTGCCGCTGGAGGTGAAGATCACCTCCTCCGCCTGGCCCCCGATGAGGTCCGCTACTCTGCCGCGGGCCTCATCGACAGCATCCCTGGCCTGGTCCCCCCAGTCATGGATGGACTGCGGGTTCCCATAGGTCTCCTTGAAGTACGGGAGCATGCCCTCCAGCACTTCGGTAAGCAGGGGCGCGCCCGCCGTGTTGTCCATGTAGGCTCTTCTCGTGTCACACCTCCCGCTGCACCACGCTACCAGTCAGCCGGGCTGACGGCAGTGATCGGGGTCTCATCTGCGGCCCCCGGCCCTACTTGAGCCGGGCTTCGACTGCCGCCCAGTCGATGTTCCTGAAGAACGCTTCGATGTAGTCCGGCCGCTTCAGCCCGTAGTCGATCATGAAGGCGTGCTCAAAGACATCCATGACCAGTATCGGCGCGCCGCCGGCCAGGTGCCCGGTCTCATGCTCGTTGATCCACTGGTTGACCAGCCGCCCGGTGGCCGTGTCCTCGTAGAGGATGGCCCAGCCGATGCCGCGCATCGCGCCGGTGCCCCGGAAATCCTTCTCCCAGGTTTCCCAGCTGCCGAACTCCTCCGCCAGCTTCCGGCCCAGCTTCCCCTGCTGGTCCGGGGCCGCCTTCCCGCCCAGGTTCTCGAAGTAGTACTCGTGGACCCTCATCCCGTTGAACTCGAACCCCAGGCGGCGCTTCAGCTCCGCATACTCCGGGGTGCCGATCCGGCCGTCCTTGGCCATGGCGGCCAGGGTCTCCAGCAGCTTGTTGGTGTTGGTGACGTACCCCTGGTAGAGCGTGAAATGGTTCTTGAGCAGGGTCTCGCTGAAACCGGCCATGCCTATGAGTTTCCCGTAGTCCTTGGCTGCGTAGGCCATCTCTTCCTCCTTCCTGCTTTGGGTCGCCGGCTCATGACGGCGGGTGGCGCCGCCTTCAGGCCCGGGCCAGGCCTGCCTTCAGCTCCGAGAGCCGCTTCAGGTGAGATCGCTCCTCCTCGATGATCCCGCTGATCACCTTCGCATCCGCCCGGCGCACCAGGTTCTGCATCTCGGTGTAGAAGAGGATGGAGTCCTTCTCCGCCCGAATGCCGAAGTCTATGCCTTCGGCATCGCTCGAGGTCTTCTCCGCCAGGCTGCAGGCAGCTGCCTCGCTGGAGAACACGCCGGAGTCGGCCAGGGACTTGAGGTACTGGTCGTACTCTTCCGTGTAAGACTCCGGAGGCGGGGCCTCAGCCAGAGAACTGAGCATTTTCTGATAGGCCGTGATGTGCTTCTTCTCCTGGTCAGCCAGGTACTTGAACGCGGTCTGGGCCTTCTGGCTCCTGGCGCAGCCGACCATCGTTTCGTAGAAGGCTGCCCCGGCCTTCTCAATCCGGATGGCCGTGTCCAGCAGCTCCTTGCCCGTGAGAAAGATGCCCATACTTGTCTGCTCCTTTCCGGTTAGAAATTTGATGAGGGCACACACGGCATCCGCTGTGCCGTAACGTCCTGTATGCGGTGGACTGGGGTGCCCGCCGGAGAGCCCCCGCGCTGCCGCGGATCGTCCCGGCCCAGATGCTCTCTGACCCTCCTGGCGCAATTATAGCATGCACCACCCCGCCGGGGCTGCATGGTACAGGGAGATTGTAGCGGTCCGCCGGGGGCCAGGAATGCGACTTTGGTCGCACCCGACGCCGGCGGACCAGGAGGACTACCCCAGCCTCTCCACCCTCAGGTTCCTTTCGCCCAGGACCTCCGCCAGCCGCTGCCGCAGCTCGGGGCTGCAGCTGACTCCGATCTGGGGAAGGTCCAGGCGGACGCGCTCGCCGTCGCTGACCACCGTCAGCGACACCTCGTCCTCACCCGGATAGCTCTTGAGCATCTCCACCAGGCCGTTGAGCCGGTCAACGTCCTCCCGCCAGTTCTCCGTCTGGGCCATGAGCAGGGAGAGCCTATGCCTCTCGTTCTGCGGACGGGGCGCACGGTCAGCGGGCGGCTTCTCCTTGCCGGGCTCGTACTGCCGCACCTGGTCACAGATCAGCTGCGCTCCGTCGTTGCGGGCCCGTACCTTGCCCTGGATCAGCAGGATGTTGCCCTCGATCCACAGCTCCTGCGTCTGCTGGTACACCTGTGACCAGCAGGTCACTTCGACGCTGCCGTCCAGGTCCTCCAGGGTGGCGCTGACGAAGGGCTGACGGCTCTTGGTCAGGCCCTGCCGGACCGAGGCCACCTGTCCGGCCACGGTCACCGTCTGTCCCACCATCTCGGCATTGATCTCGCCGCAGAAGGCAGTGGTGCTGGACTTCAGCTCCCTGGCGGCCTGGGAGAACGGGTGGCCCGATAGATAGACCCCGATCAGGTCCTTCTCCCAGGCCAGCCTGTCCCGGTAGGAGACCTCGACGTCCTCTATCCTCATCTCGGGCAGGGGCGTGGAAGTGGCGGCCCCCCAGAGGTCGAACATGGTGGCCTGCCCCGACTCGCGCAGGCTCTGCTCCCGCTGCGACAGGGACATGATGCGGTCGATCTGGGCCAGCAGACCACCCCTCCCGGCCAGGCCATCCAGGGCCCCGGCCTTGATGAGGCTCTCCATCACCTTCTTGTTGAGTCCGCGCAAGTCGGCCCGCCGGCAGAAGTCCTCGATGGACTTGAACGGGCCGCCCTTCCGGCGGGCGTCCACGATGGGGGCCACGGCGCCGGCCCCCACGTTCTTGATGTCGGCCAGGCCGAACCGGATGGCCAGCTCCGCCGAGTCCTCAATGCTGAAGCTGGACTCGCTGCGGTTGACATCGGGCGGCAGGACCCTGATGTCCATGCGCTGGCAGTCCGCCACGGCAGCGGCCACCTTGTCCTGCTGTCCGCTGTGGGAGTGCAGCAGGGCCGTCATGTACTCGACAGGGTAGTTGGCCTTCAGGTAGGCGGTCTGGTAGGCGATCATGGCATAGCTGACGCTGTGGGCCTTGTTGAAGGCATACCCGGCGAAGGGCTCGATGAGCTCGAAGACATCCTCGGCTACCCCGGGCGAGAACCCCTTCTTCTGGGCCCCCTCCAGGAAGCGGACCCGCTCCTTCTGCATGATCTCCGGGTTCTTCTTCCCCATGGCCTTGCGCACGATGTCCGCCTGGCCCAGGCTGTAACCGGCAAACTCCCGCACCACGAAGAGCACCTGGTCCTGGTACACGATGACGCCGTAGGTCTCCTCCAGGATCCGTTCCAGCGACGGATGCGGGTAGGTGATGGGCTCCAGGCCGTGCTTGGACTTGATGAACCGCGGTATGTGGTCCATGGGACCGGGCCGGTATAGCGCCACCATGGCCGCCACGTCGCTGAACTTGGCCGGCCGGAGCTCCTTCAGGTAGCGCCTCATCCCCGAGCCTTCCAGCTGAAAGACGCCGCCGGTCTCCCCGGCCGACAGGAGCTCGAAAGTCCGGGCATCGTCCATGGGCAGCCGCTGCAGGTCCAGGTCCACGCCCCGGTGCTGGGCGATGATCTCCCGGGCCCGGGACAGGGTAGTGAGGTTGATGAGCCCCAGCAGGTCCATCTTCAGCAGCCCCACCCGGGCGATGTCCTGCATGACGAACTGGGTCATGGCCATGCCCTTGGCTTCGCCCCGGGTCACCTGCTGGAGGGGAACGTGTTCATCCAGCGGGTCCCGGGAGATGACGATGCCGGCCGCGTGGGTGCTGGCATGGCGGGATACCCCCTCCAGGTGCTTGGCCGAGTCCACCAGGTTGCGGACGATGGCGTCCTCCTGGTACAAGCGCCGCATCTCTTCGTTCTCCTGCAGGGCCTTGTCCAGGGTCATGCCTACACCGAAGGGCACCAGCCTGGCCACCTGGTCCACCTGGCCGTAGGGCAGGCCCAGGGCGCGGCCCACGTCCCGCAGGGCGGCCCTGGCGCCCAGCGTGCCGAAGGTGATGATCTGGGCCACGTGGTCCTGGCCGTACTTCCCGGCGACGTAGGATATCACCTCGTCGCGGCGGTCATCCTGGAAGTCCAGGTCGATGTCCGGCATCTCCTTGCGCTCGATGTTGAGGAACCGCTCGAAGACCAGCCGGTGTTCCAGGGGATCGACGTCGGTGATGCCCAGGCAGTACAGTATCAGGCTGGCCGCCGCGCTGCCGCGCACCCCGCAGGGGATCTTCTGGCGGCGGGCGAAGGAGACGATGTCCCAGACCACCAGGAAGTACTGGGCAAAGCTGGTCTGGCGCACCACCTCCAGCTCGTAGCTCAGCCGGTCCCGGATCTCCGGGGCAGGGCTGTCGCCGTACCGCTGGGCCAGCCCCCGGCGGCAGTGGTCCGCGAGGTACTCGTCCGCCGTCTTGCCCGGGTCAATCTCCACCTCCGGCAGGTGCAGCCGCCCGAACTCCAGCTCCAGGTGGCACATCCCGGCGATCCGCTCCGTGTTCTCCAGGGCCTCCGGCAGGTCGGCATACTCCGCCGCCATCTCCTGGGGGCTCTTGAGGTAGAAGAAGTCCCCGGGCATCTTCATCCGTTTCTCGTCCTTGACGGTGGTGTTGGTCTGGATGCAGAGCATCAGGTCCTGCCAGCGGGCATCCTGCCGCTCTATGTAGTGCACGTCGTTGGTGGCCACCAGGGGGATGTTCAGCCTGGAGCTCAGGTCGACGAGGCCCTGGTTGACCCGGGCCAGCTCGGGCAGGGGGTGCCTCTGGACCTCGAAGTAGTAGTGGCCGTCCCCGAAGAGATCGCGGTGCCACGCCGCGCTCGTCTCCGCATCCTGCCGGCGGCCTTCCAGGATGAGGCGGGGGACCTCCCCGCCGAGGCAGGCGGACAGGGCCACCAGCCCCTGGTGGTGCTCGGCCAGGAGCTCCCGGTCCACCCTCGGCTTGTAGTAGAAGCCCTCCATGTGGGCCTTTGTAGCCAGCTTGAGCAGGTTCCTGTACCCGGTCCTGTCCCTGGCCAGCAGCACCAGATGGTAGGGGTCCTTGTCGGCGGACGTGCGGCTCAGGCGCCCGTTGGGCGCCACGTAGAACTCGCAGCCGATGATGGGCTTTATGCCCGCTTCTTTCGCCTGAAGGTAGAACTCGATCACGCCGTGAAGGGCGCCATGGTCGGTGATAGCCAGGCTGTCCATGCCCAGGTCCGTGGCGCGGGCCAGCAGCTGGGGTATACGGCACATGCCGTCCAGCAGGCTGTACTCGGTGTGGACATGCAGGTGTGTGAACACGGCTATGCCTATCCAACAGTGGGGAAACTGCCAACCATTATACCACCCGGAGAGCCGCCGGCCCGGCCGGGCGGCCGGCCCCTGAGACCCGGGTCACTTCCTTGGCCGCACCGATGCTGGTAACATGTGGCTTATGGACCAGACACCCCGGCGCATCAGCCTGCAGATCACCGGCATGACCTGCGCCACCTGCGCCGGCGCGGTGGAGCAGGGGCTGTCCGGGCTCCCCGGCGTGTCCCGGGCCCAGGTCAACCTGGCCTCCGAGAAGGCGACCGTAGCGGACGCCCCCGCGCCGGTCCCCGCGAAGGAGCTGATTCAGGCGGTGGAGGATGCCGGATACAGCGTGGCCATCGGGGAAGCGGTGTTCGACATCACCGGTATGACCTGCGCCACCTGCGCCCAGAACGTAGAGAGCGCACTCAGCTCCCTCGACGGGGTGTTTTCGGCATCGGTGAACCTGGCCAGCGAGAAGGCGTACGTCCGCTACAATCCCGGGGAGGTCACCATTTCCGGGCTGAAAAGGGCCGTCCGCGACGCCGGCTACGGAGCGGTTGAGGCGGACGGGAAGGCGGGAGACCGGGAGCGGCAGGCCCGGGATCGCGAGCAGCGCCGGCTGGTGCTGCTCCTGGTGATGAGCTTCTCCCTGTCCATCCCTGTCTTCGTGCTGTCCATGGTCATGCCCTTCGGGAGCCGCGCCGACAACTGGCTGCTGCTGGGGCTGACCACGCCGGTGCAGATCCTGGTGGGATGGCGGTTCTACGCCGGCAGCTACCGCGCGCTGCGTAACCGCCGCGCCAACATGGATGTCCTGGTGGCCCTGGGCACCACAGCCGCCTACCTCTACAGCCTGCTGGTAACGGTCATGCCCGGCACCTTTGAAGGGGACGTGTACTTCGACACGGCGGCCCTTATCATATCGATCGTCCTGCTGGGACGCTTCCTGGAGGCCCGCGCCAAGGGCCGGGCCTCGGAGGCCATCAAGAGACTGATGGGCCTGCGCCCCCGGACGGCCAGCGTCATTGTGGACGGCGCCGAGACGCAGGTCCCGGTGGAGGACGTCGAGGTCGGGCAGCTGGTCCTGGTGAGGCCCGGCGAGAAGATACCGGTCGACGGAACGGTCATCGAGGGAAGCTCCGCAGTCGACGAGTCCATGCTGACCGGGGAGCCCATGCCCGTGGACAAGAAGCCCGGCGACGAGGTCGTGGGCGCCACCATCAACAGGGACGGCCTGCTGAAGTTCCGGGCCTCGAGGGTGGGCAGGGACACAGCGCTGTCCCAGATCATCAGGCTGGTGGAGCAGGCCCAGGGGTCGAAGGCGCCCATACAGCGCCTGGCCGACTCAGTGGCCGCCGTCTTTGTTCCGGCGGTGGTGAGCATCGCCCTGGTGACCTTCCTCGCCTGGTTCGGCGTGATCGGGAAGCCGTTCGTCTTCGCCCTGGAGGCCGCCATCTCGGTGCTGGTCATCGCCTGCCCCTGCGCCCTGGGGCTGGCCACCCCCACAGCCATAATGGTGGGGACGGGCAAGGGGGCCCAGAACGGGATACTGGTCAAGAGCGCGGCCTCGCTGGAGCAGGCGCACCGGCTGCAGACCGTGGCCTTCGACAAGACCGGCACCCTGACCCGGGGGACACCCGCGGTTACGGACGTGGTCGCGCTGGCTGAGGCCGGCCGCGGCGACCTGCTGGGCCTGGCGGCCTCCGCCGAGAAGGGATCGGAGCACCCCGCCGGGCAGGCCATCGTGGCTGCCGCCAGGAAGGAAGGGCAGGAGCCTGCGGACCCGGAGTCCTTCCAGGCGCTGGGCGGGCGGGGGGTGACGGCCCGGGTGCACGGACGGGAGGTCCTCCTGGGGAACCGCATTCTGATGAGCGAGAACGGAGTGCCGCTGGACCTGGCTGAAGAGAAGATCGCCGGACTCGAGGACCAGGGCAAGACGGTGATGATTATGGCCATCGACCGGAAGCCGGCGGGGCTGATGGCAGTGGCCGACACCCTGCGGGACGAGGCGGCGGAGGCCATCCGCGAGATCCACGGCATGGGCCTGGAGACGGTGATGATCACCGGGGACAACCGGCGGACGGCGGAGGCCATAGCCGGACAGATTGGGATCAAGAGAGTGCTGGCCCAGGTACTCCCCGACGACAAGGCCCGCGAGGTCCGGCGCCTGCAGGAGGGCGGCCGGCTGGTGGCCATGGTCGGGGACGGGATCAACGACGCGCCGGCCCTGGCCCAGGCCAATGTCGGCATGGCCCTGGGCGGGGGCACCGACGTGGCCATGGAGAGCGGCGAGGTGGTGCTGGTGCGGAATGACCTGAGGGACGTCGCAGAGGCCATCAGGCTGAGCCGCTATACTATCAGGAAGGTGAAGCAGAACCTCTTCTGGGCCTTCGCCTACAACGTGGTGGGGATCCCGATAGCCGCCGGCCTTCTCTATCCCTGGACCGGGACCCTGCTCAACCCGGCCATAGCGGCGGCGGCCATGGCCCTGAGCTCGGTCTCGGTGGTCACCAACTCGCTGCTGATGAACCGGTATCGGGTGGCGCGGACCCCGAAAGGAGGATAGCGGCCATGTTTGTCGAGGTGGCGAAGGAAGGTGATATCGCAGAAGGCGCCATGAAAGAGGTGACGGTCGGAGGCCAGAAGGTGCTGCTGGCCAGGGCCGGCGGCCGCTACCTGGCGGCCCTGGGCGCGTGTCCCCACATGGGGGCCAGCCTGGCGGGCGGCAGGCTGGAGGGAACAGTGGTCACCTGCCCGCGGCACGGGTCCCAGTTCGACCTCGCCGACGGGCGCGTGGTCCGGTGGGCCCAGCTCCCGGGCGTGGTGGCGGCCATCGGCAAGGCCATCAAGAAGCCGCGGGGGATCAGG
This sequence comes from uncultured Chloroflexota bacterium, assembly GCA_937860285.1. Classification (GTDB taxonomy): domain Bacteria; phylum Chloroflexota; class Dehalococcoidia; order UBA2247; family RBG-13-53-26; genus JAFGCL01. Next base: position 491 of record CALMBS010000054.1, on the reverse strand, counting down.
GTCCTGGCGGTCAGGGCAGAGGCAGGGAAGGTCCTGGTGGAGCTGACATCCGGCTGAGAGTACTCGAACATGCGGAGGAGAGAATGAAGGATAGCTATCAGACCAGGCTCTGGGTCAACGGCAAGGACATCGATCTTCATCCATTCGCGGAGGAGTTCGTGGGAGGAACGGTGACCGGCGGCGTGCGCACCCTCAAGGGCGTGGATGCGCCGCGCACCGTCGAGCTCAGGGTGACGGGGAAGGCCGTGGACATGGTGGTGAACGGCCGGAAGCTGGAGCTGACCCAGTTCCCCAATGACATCATCCTCAGCACGGTGACTGCCGTCGCCTCCTGCCTGAAGGGCGTCGACACCATTGAGACGCTGCAGCTTGACATAAAGGTGGTGCAGCAGACGTGAACCGGACCCGGCGCAACCGGCTGGCCGGGGAAAGCAGTCCCTACCTGCTCCAGCACTCCCGCAACCCGGTGGACTGGTACCCCTGGGGCGAGG
>CALMBS010000053.1 GCA_937860285.1 uncultured Chloroflexota bacterium | reverse complement strand
CGCCCCACGGCTCCCTGTGCCCGGTGAACCGCTTCATGAAGCGGGCGTAGCAGTAGGTGCAGGCATGCTGGCAGCCGGTGTACGGGTTCACCACCCAGTCGTACACCTGCGACCTGGACAGCACGCTCCGGGCCTGGACCTCTCTGACGATCATGGCATCAGTGTAGCACGGGGACTCCGCGGCCCCCATTTGACCCGCCCCTCTTCCTTGTGCTACAAATTGTATTTCACGCGACTAGCTTTCGTTGAGGAGGAGTGATGGCCAAGATCTATCGGGAGAAGGATGCCAAGCTGGAGCTGCTGAAGGACAAGACCATCGGCATCATTGGCTACGGCAGCCAGGGCAACGCGCATGCCAACAACCTGAAGGACAGCGGCTGCAAGGTCATGGTGGCGGAAGCGCCTGACAGCCCGGCCTGGAAGGCGGCGGTGAAGGCGGGCTTCCAGGTGGCCACGGCGGACAAGGTGTCCAAGGCGGCCGACATCATTGTGATGCTGGTCCCGGACAATCTCCAGCCCAAGGTATACAAGGAGTCCATCGAGAAGAACCTGACCAAGGGCAAGATGCTGATGTTCGCCCACGGCTTCAATATCCACTTCTCGCAGATCGTGCCTCCGGCGAATGTCGACGTGACCATGATCGCGCCCAAGAGCCCCGGCCGGATGCTGCGCCAGCTGTACACCGAGGGGAAGGGCCCTCCGGCACTGGTGGCCGTGGAGCAGGACGCCACGGGCAAGGCCAGGGCCGTCGCGCTGGCTTATGCCAAGGGCATCGGCGTGGCCCGGGCCGGCGTCATCGAGACCACCTTCGCCGAGGAGACCGAGACCGACCTCTTCGGCGAGCAGGTCATCCTCTGCGGCGGCGTTTCGGCGCTGATCAAGACCGCCTTCGAGACCCTGATCGAGGCCGGCTACCAGCCGGAGATCGCCTACTTCGAGGTCTGCCATGAGCTGAAGCTGATCACCGACCTCATCTACCAGGGCGGCCTGACCTACATGCGCAACGTGGTCAGCGACACCGCCGAGTACGGCGACTACTCCCGCGGCCCCCGGGTGGTCAACGAAGATACCCGGGACGAGATGGAGTGCATTCTGGCTGAGATCCAGGACGGAAGCTTCGCCAAGGAGTGGATCCTGGAGAACCAGGCCGGGCGCCCCACCTTCAACGCCCTGAAGAAGCGGGATGCCAGCCACCCCATTGAGATCGTGGGCAAAGAGCTGCGGGCGATGATGCCCTGGCTGCAAAGCTAGGGAGAGCGGACGACAGTCGGGATGGCCGGCCCGGCGCGTCCGGGCCGGCCATTCTTTGTTTGCGGAACAGCCGGCGGGGGAGGCCGCGGCAGGGCCGCCGCCTCTTGATGTAAAATTGATGGGTCGACCCGCCGGCACGATCGGAATCGAGCGAGGAGAAGAAGATGGACAAGGTGATTGTTTTCGACACCACTCTCCGTGACGGGGAACAGGCCGCGGGGGCCATGCTGAACATGGAGGAGAAGCTGGAGATCGCCAAGCAGCTGGAGAGGCTGGGCGTCGATGTCATCGAGGCCGGCTTCCCGGCCAGCTCGCCCGGCGATTTCGATGCGGTGAGGCTGCTGGCCAAGGAGGTGCGGGGTTCGTCCATCTGCGCCCTGACGCACGCCAATGCCAAGGCCATCGATTCGGCCTGGGACGCGGTGAAGGTGGCGAAGCACCCTCGCATCCACGTCTTCCTGTCGACCTCTGATATCCACCTGGCCCACCAGCTGAAGAAGAACCGCGACGAGGTCCTGGCGCTGGCCGTGACCATGGTGAAGCGGGCCAAGTCGTACACGGAGGACATCGAGTTTTCTCCCATGGATGCCAGCCGCACCGATCCGGAGTTCCTGCGGACCATCGTCCAGGCCACGATTGAGGCGGGGGCGACGACGGTGAACATCCCGGACACGGTGGGCTACGCCATCCCGGAGGAGTTCGGCAAGCTCATCCGCAACCTCTTCAAGAAGGTGTCCAATATCGACCAGGCGGTGATCAGCGTCCACTGCCACAACGACCTGGGGCTGGCCGTGGCCAACAGCCTGGAGGCGGTGCGCAACGGCGCGCGGCAGGTGGAATGCACCGTGAACGGCATCGGGGAGCGGGCGGGCAATGCCTCCCTCGAAGAGATCGTCATGGCCATCAGGACCCGCAGCGACCTGTTTCACCTGACCACCCGGATCGATACCACGCAGATCTACCGGGCCAGCCGCCTGGTGAGCGAGCACACGGGTTTCGCCGTCCAGCCGAACAAGGCCATCGTGGGGCAGAATGCCTTCCGGCACCAGTCGGGCATCCACCAGGACGGCGTGATCAAGCGGGCGCTCACCTACGAGATCATGGACCCCAAGGACGTGGGCATACCGGCCAGCAGCCTGGTGCTGGGCAAGCTCTCCGGCCGCCACGCCTTCCGGGAGCGGCTGGCGGAGCTGGGCTACGTGCTGACCGAGGAGGACCTCAACCGGGCCTTTCTGGCCTTCAAGGAGCTGGCGGACAAGAAGAAGGAGGTCACCGACCGGGACATCGAGAGCCTGGTGGCGCAGGAGATGCGCACGGTCTCCGAGACCTATCACCTGGACCACATCCAGGTGTCCTGCGGGGACCACAGCGTGCCCACGGCCACCGTGCGGCTGGTCGGCCCGCGGGGCGAGGGCTTTGCCGATGCGGCCCTGGGCACCGGCCCGGTGGACGCGGTGTACAAGGCCATCAACCGCATCATCGGCGTGCCCAACCGGCTGACCGAGTTCAGCGTCAACTCGGTGACGGCGGGGATCGACGCCATGGGCGAGGTGCTGATCCGGATCGAGAGCGACGGGGTCACCTACACCGGGCGCGGCTCGGCCACCGACATCATCGTGGCCAGCGCCCGGGCCTACATGAACGCGCTCAACAGGCTGCTGGCGGCCAAGAAGAGGAGCTAGACATGACACTGGCGGAGAAGATACTGGCGGCCCACTGCGGCCGAAGGAAAGTGGTCCCGGGAGAGCTGGTCAACGTCAAGGTGGACCTGGTGCTGGCCAACGACATCACGGCGCCCATTGCCATCAAGGAGTTCCGGCGCATCGGCGTGAAGAAGGTCTTCAACCGGAAGAAGATCGTAATGGTGCCGGACCACTTCGTGCCCAACAAGGACATCCTGTCCGCGGAGCAGGCCAAGCTGATGCGGGACTTCGCCCTGGAGCAGGGGCTGGTCCACTTCGAGGTGGGACAGATGGGCATCGAGCACGTGATCCTGCCGGAGAAGGGCCTGGTACTGCCGGGGGACGTGGTCATCGGCGCCGACTCCCACACCTGCACCTACGGGGCGCTGGGGGCCTTCTCCACCGGGATGGGCTCCACGGATATCGCCGCGGCCATGGCTACCGGAGACATCTGGATGAAGGTGCCGCCCACCATCAGGTTCGTGTACCGTGGCAAGCTGAACAAGTGGGTGACGGGCAAGGACCTCATCCTGCACACCATCGGCG
>CALMBS010000052.1 GCA_937860285.1 uncultured Chloroflexota bacterium | reverse complement strand
AGTCTGACCTGAGTCGCAAGCTGGAGGTGCATCGTGGGTTCTGATTCCAAGGCCAGGACGCGAAAGACGGCGAACGGGGTGAAGCCGAAATCGGAGCCTGACGCCTCGGACAGGGTCGCCGGCGCTGACCACCGGGGGGCGCCGTGGGGACGTCCCACCACAGCCTCCCGCGTGTCCGGTCGCGGCCTGCTCGCAGTGGACCGGGGCTGGCGGGTGACCTACCTTAACCAGATCACCGCAGGTCAGCCGCAAGGGGCACCCGTCCGTCTCACCCATCAATGCCTGTGGGAAATGGCTCCCGGGCTCCGAGGCACGGACCACGAGACGCGCCTTCGCCGGGCCATGCGGCAGGGCCAGGTGGAGCAGTGGGAGGCGAGAGACGCCGTGAATGACCGATGGTTGAGGGTCGTCGCCTGGCCGTTCGCGGACGGGCTGTTCGTGTCCTGGGAGGACCTGGCGGAGCTGAGGAGGACCGAGGAGGCGCTCAAAGCCTCCGAGCAACGCGCGCGGGCCGTCATAGACCACTCACCTGCCGGCATCATGGAGCTCGATTACGCCGGGCCGCGCGTGCTCAACCTCAATGATGCCATGTGCCGCATCTCCGGCTACAGTCGTGAGGAGATACTCCGCATGAATCCAGCGGAGCTTCTCTCAGAGAAGAGCCGTCAGCTGTTCGAAGCGAGGATGACCCACCGATTGGCGGGAGAAGGGATCCCGGCGGCCACCGAGTACGAAATCAAGAGGGTGGACGGCACCATCGCCCACGTCATCGTCGATGTCGCCCAGCTGGCGGGAGAGCCGCGCACCGGTCTGATCATTGCGCATGACATCACGGACCGTAAGAGCGCCGAGAAGCTGAAAGACGAGCTCATCGGCATGGTCTCCCACGAGCTGAAGACGCCCATGACGGTGATCGTAGGGGCGGTGAACACCGTCCTGACGGACAGGTCGCGATTGTCCGCGGCGGAGACCCGCCGCCTGCTCAAGGACGCGGCATCGGCGGCGGATGCCCTGTCGAGCATACTGGAGAACCTGCTGGAGCTCTCCCGGTCTCAGGCCGACAGGCTGGTGCTGCAGGTCGAGATGGTGGACCTGCAGGAGATCATCCGGAGGGTCCTGCGGGAAGCGAGACGTCACGACTCGGCGCACCAGTTCCGCATCGACTCCCCCGCACGCCTGCCGCGGCTGCGCGCCGACCGCATAAGGCTGGAGAGGATCCTCCACAACCTGGTGGAGAACGCTGTCAAGTACTCGCCGGGAGGGGAGATCCGCCTGTCGGCCACCCCGGGCGAAAGCGACGTGGTAATCGGGATCCACGACCAGGGGCCCGGCCTGTCCCTGGAGAGCCAGGCCAAGCTGTTCCAGCCCTTTCAGCGGCTGCGCAACAGCGAAACGAGCAACGTCGAAGGCACCGGGCTGGGGTTGGTGGTGTGCCGGAGGCTGGTCGAGGCCCATGGAGGCAGGATATGGGTTGAGTCCAAGCTGGGTGAAGGCACCAGCTTCTGCTTCACTCTGCCTCGATGCTACGGGCGCAAGAGGGGCAGTCCCTCAGACCCGCGTCGCCAGCCGCGCTGAATGGGCCCCGCAGGATTCCACCGCCTCCTCGCCGGCCCGTTCCCTGTAGAAGCCGAACTCCTTGAGAACGCCCAGCTTGGGCCGGACGTTCCCCTCGAGGTCGTAGTGGAAGAAGCCCGGGAACAGGTCCTTATTGGCCGCTATGAAGTCGTAGATGGGGGCGTACTCGTCTTCGATCTTCATGCCGTACCCGGAGCAGGTTTCATGTCCGGTGACCATGTACTCCGGTATCATCTCGCAGCAGAACTCGAGCCGGGACCGGTCGGTCTGGGCGTAGATGTCGGTCTGGGGCAGGTAGCACAGGAGTGACGGCAGGACCCGGACGCCCATGGAGCGGAATGAGTCCATCATGAACACCGACTGGTAGAAGTCCTCCATCGTCTCGAAGGGGAAGCCCCAGATGAAAAAGGCGTCCACGCGGGGCATGATGCGGGCCGCCCGGGCTACGACGTCGATGGCCTGCTCGGCGGTGAAGCCCTTCCTTGTCCGCCGCAGTATCTCGTCCGACCCGGACTCGATCCCGAAGCGCAGCTCGACGCAGCCGGCCCTGGCCATCAGGCGCATGGTCTCCTCATCGACCAGGTCCACCCGGCCGAAGGCCTTCCAGCGCACCTTCAGGCCCGAGCCCAGCAGCTTCCGGCTGAAATCCCTGGCCCTTCCGGGGCTGGCCAGGAAGAACTCGTCCTGGAAGAGGAACAGGTTCCTCCCGCGGGATTCCAGCACGAATTTCATCTCGGCCATGATGTTCTCGGGCGAGCGCAGGCAGGACTCCCGGTCCCAGACCGGGGCCACGGAGCAGAAGGTGCACTTGAAGGGGCAGCCGCGGGATGTGATCATGCCGATGCCGTTGTATTCCGACAGGTCCACCCGATCGTAGGCCGGAAACGGTATCTCGTCCAGGTCGCGTATCCGCGGCTGGCGCTGCGTCTGGAGCACCGAGCCGCCGTCCCTGTAGAAGATCCCGGGGCAGTCCTCCAGGCGGCCCTCGCCGAGCAGGGCCCGGACCAGGACCGGCGCCGACCGCTCCCCCTCGCCGCAGGATACGATGTCGATCTCAGGGAACCGCTCCAGAAGGGTGCGTTCCACCGATTTGGGCCCCACCCCGCCGAAGATGATGGTCTTCTCCGGGTGCCGCCGCTTGATCTCCCGGGCGAGCAGCACGGCGAACGGGAGCAGGTTGGCCATCACCGAGATGCCGACTATCCCGGCGCTTCCCTCCATGAAGCTGAGGCAGTTCTCGATCACAAAGGGTTTGTCGAACCGGTTCCTCTGGTAGTCGCGGAAGTCGACTCTCAGCCCGGCGTCCTCCAGCGCCCGGGTCAGGTAGAGCGGGCCCAGCGGCAGGTGCAGCTCCCGGTCCACCTTGTCGTAGTACTTGAGGTAGAGCATGTTGAGGTTCAGGAGGGTTATGTCAGGACTGTTCACCGTATTCTCCGAATCACCGACTCACCAGCTGTGCCTGTCCGGATCAATGGGGCACCGGATATCGTCATCCGAATCCAGCCCGTCGGGCCCCCGGGACTTCAAGCGGTAGTTGGCTGCGATGCCCTCCTCCTCGATGCTCTCGTAGTGGAAGGCACTGTTCCAGGGATCGATCAGCTCGCCCGCGTTGACGTAGTCCTCGAGGGGGTTCCCGCCTTCCCACTGCTGAGTCGTGGGGTACGACAGGCCGTGGTCGGTCCTGTAGGCCTCCAGCGCCTCCTGCAGGGAAAGCATCCTGGACTGGGCGTAGGCCGGCGCGCTGTTGGGCTGGATCCCCATCGACCCATCATTCTCCTCGCCGCAGTCGCAGGAGCTGCTGCCCGCCACCAGCAGGGCCGCCAGCATCACAGAGGCGCTGGCTGTCTTGAAGGCCGACAGCTGGTGACGCTTGACCACCGTGTTGCGGATCATGGCCCGTAGGGTGTCCGCGGGGATGCTGGAGAGGATGCGCTTCTCGGCCTCCTGCAGCTCCAGCGAGATCAGCCTCGCGGCGTCCCCGCGGGATTCCAGCAGGGCAGCGGCGAAGTCGTCGTCGACCGCCGCCTTCTTGAGCAGGACCTCGATTCCACGGGAGTGCCGGGCGCGGCGCTCCGGCTCTTCGGACCGGCCGCCGACTATGGTCTTTCTGACATCCATGGCATCCTCCTGGTGTTTGGCCGGTTTCAGGCGGGGTGGCCGTTGGAGCACTCGATGTCGTCATCGGAATCGACGCCGTCCGGGCCATAGGACTGCAAGATGTAGTCCACGACCTTTCCGTCTTGCTCAATCCCCTGGTACTGGTAGGCGTTACCCCACGGGTCACTGGGCACGGTCCCGGTCCTGAGGTAATCGTTCAGAGGACTCTCGGGGTCGTACCACTGGGCCGTGGTCAGGAAGACGCCGTGTTCGGCCCAGTACGACTCCAGCGCCGCCTGAAGGGTGACCAGTTGTGGATAGACGCTCTCGGGGCCGTCCGCGGTTGCCCCTTTGCTCGGCATTGATTCGCAGGCGGAGCCCAGGCTGCTGGCAGCGACCACTGCGGCGATCATGAGGGCGGCTCTCATGGTCCTGAAAGCGGCCCTCTCCTGCCGCATCACCCGCGTGTTGCGAATCATGCTCCTCAGGGTGCTCCCGG
>CALMBS010000051.1 GCA_937860285.1 uncultured Chloroflexota bacterium | reverse complement strand
ATCCCGGCCCGGCAGACGCCGGAGCTCCTGGAGGACTGCGTGTCAGCCGGGGTCAAGGTGGTCCAGCTCTACACGGCGGGGTTCCTGGAGCTGGGGTCCGGCGAGGGCGTGGAGCTGCAGCGGCGGCTGCTGGAGATCGCCGGCCGGGGCCGGATGCGGCTCATCGGCCCCAACTGCATGGGGGTGTACTGTCCCCGGTCGGGCATGAGCTACTCCCGGGATTTCCCCCGCGAGCCGGGCAACATAGGCGTGCTCTGCCAGAGCGGCGGCAACGCCACCTACCTGGTCCACAGCGCGGCGGCCAGGGGGCTGCGCTTCAGCAAGGTGCTGAGCTACGGCAATGCCTGCGACGTCAACGAGGGCGATATCCTGGAGTACCTGGCCCGGGACCCGGAGACCGCGGCCATCGCTGCCTACCTGGAGGGAGCTTCCGATGGACGGCGCCTGGCGGACGCCCTGGCCCGGGCCGTCTCGTCCAAGCCGGTGGTGGTCTACAAGGGAGGGGCGACACAGGCCGGTGGCCGGGCGGCGGCCTCCCACACCGGGGCCATGGCGGGCAGCCGGGCCGCCTGGGATGCGCTGCTGCGCCAGGCCGGGGCCATGGCGGCGGACAGCGTGGAAGAGGTGACGGACGCGCTGGTGGGGCTGCTGCAGGTCCAGCCGCGCGGGCTCAACGCGTGCGTGGTGGGTGTGGGTGGCGGGGCCAGCGTCCTGGCCACGGATGAGCTCGAGAGGGAGGGAGTGCGGCTGCCGCCGCTGCCGGCGGCCCTTCGGGAGAGGATGGAGCGGATCATACCCCCGACGGGGGGCATGCTGGGCAACCCCATAGATGCCTTCCCGCTGGTGGGGGCGATCCTGCGGCGGCCGGCGTCCGGAGGCGCACCGGTGGCCGCGGCCTGCGGGGACGGGGCCTGGGGTGATTTAATGGGGCTGGTCAATGAATGGCCCGGCATCGACCTGGTGGTCTTCCAGTTTGCCTTCGACATACCGCCCATCCCGGTGGACGACTGGGTGGCGGCCACCATGGCGCCGGCCCTGGACGCCATCAGCTTGTGCCGGCGGCCGGCGGCGGTGGTGCTCCACTCGGTGGTGACGGATGCCTCCTGGCGGGCATCCCGGAGGATGCAGCAGAAGTGCCTGGCGCAGGGGACCGGGTTCTTCCTGTCCCCGGGCGCCGCCGCCCGCGCCGTCAGCCGGGTGGTGAGGGCCGCCCGGAGGTAGCGGTGCTGCCGTGGGGATACGGGGGCCGGCCGGCGCCGCGCTGTCTTAGACGAAACAGTTGAATGTGGTGGACAACTGCAATAAACTGGACGGCGTATGGGTAGACAGGCCGTGGTCTTCAACCGGTCCCTGGCCGAGATGGCCAAGGTCCTCAACTCCCCAGTGACCGCCGGCGAGAAGCTGCTGGCGCTGGTGCAATCGGCCAGCCGGGCCCTGGGCGTCCGGGGTTGCTCCCTGATGCTGCTCGACGCCAAGAAGCGGAAGCTGATCCATGCTGCCACCTATGGTCTCAGCGACCGCTACGTCAGGGGCGGACTGGTGGATGTGGACAAGAGCCTTCCCGAGATAATGGAGGGGAAGACGGCGTTGGTGGTGGATGCAGCCAGCGACCCCCGCGTGCAGTTTGCCGAGATGGCCCGCCAGGAGCGGATTGCCTCCATCATCGCCGTGCCGGTTTCCTGCGGAGGAAACGTCGTGGGGAGCCTGCGGGCGTACAACCGCATTCGCCGCGAGTTCACGGAGGCGGAGGAAGAGTACCTGGTCACGGTGTCCAACCTGCTGGCCAGCGTCCTGGAGTCCAGCGGGGCGCCGGTGGCGGAGGGCGCCGCGGCCTCGAAGGGCCGGGCCCAGGGGGGCCGCCCGGTGGCCCGGTCGCCCATAAAGAGGGTCTCCTTTGCCCACCCCAGCGAGGAGGAGTTCGCCCGCCTCCTGGATTTCTACCAGATAGAATGGGTCTACGAGCCCCGGTCCTTCATGCTCGAATGGGAAGGGGACAAGGTCACCGAGATGTTCACGCCGGACTTCTACCTGCCGGCCCTGGATCTCTACATCGAGATGACCACCCTGAAACCGGGACTGACCAGCGAGAAGAACCGCAAGGTGCGCCGGCTGCGCGAGCTGTACCCCGATACCAAGATCAAGCTGCTGGCCCGCCGGGACTACGACCGCCTGGTGGCCAAGTACGGGCACGGCCCCCTGGCCGGCGCCAAGACGGAGGGCGTGGGGCGGATACTATTCAGCGCGGACCAGATCCAGACCAGGGTGCGCCAGCTGGCCAAGGAGATCTCCCGGGACTACCAGGGCCGCCGCATCCTGCTGGTAGGTGTCCTGCGGGGGATGCTGTGCTTCATGGCGGACCTGATGCGCTTCCTGGAGGTGCCGGCGGACGTCGATTTCATGGCTCTTTCCTATTTTGGAGGCGATGATGGCGGGGAGGCTGTGCGCATCACCAAGGACCTCGACATCCGGCCGAACGGCCGTCACGTGCTCCTGGTGGAGGACATCGTGGACACGGGCATGCCCCTGAGCTATGTCCTGGCCCATCTGGAGGCGGACCGGCCGGCCAGCCTGGCCGTGTGCACCCTTCTGGACAAGCGGGTGAGGCGGCTGACCGACGTGCCGCTGGCCTACATCGGGTTCGAGGTGCCGGACGAGTTCCTGGTGGGATACGGGCTGGACTACCGCGAAGAGTACCGCAACCTGCCGTTCATAGCCCTGGTGAAGCAGGAAGTGAAGAAGGAGGAAGCGGCTTCTCAGCCGGGGGCGAGTCAGCCGGGGGGTGGTCAGTCCGGACAAAAAGAAGACCCTAGGTAACCTCCCCAGCCTCCTCGGTAATCCCGCCTTCCCGATCCCATTTGCCGCCCATCCGATCCACCGGCGGTTCTATATTCCTTTTACAGCTGGTTCGACCACCTAGGGTTTTGTTAGAATAACACTGGCCGCCGGTTCTGTCAAATGCCTCCATGAGAGCCACAGGGCAACCACCGGGCAGTCAGCAGAGAAGAAAGCGATATACCTGCCTTCACTCCTCCACTTTTTCTCTCGATATCGCGCTTTTTCGCCCCAAACTGTCCTCCGATGGCCGGCCCGGGTCCGGCATGATGCCCTGCCGGGACCGCTCAGTTCTCGCCGTCCGTGAGGACCCCCGCCGGCCCGCCAAGAGCTAGCCGATTGGGTCATATTTCTTAGCCTTCAGTATCTTGTCGGGGGGGACGGCCTGGTGTGAGAATTGGGGTTGCCATTATCGGAAGCGCGAACGCATCATGTCGTAGAGTTGAGTGCCGAATGATCTTCGTCCCCTGTCCGGTCGGTCGGGTGTGTGGCTGGTGGGTGCTGCCTGGCTCGCCTCTCGGCGCCGACACCCAGTCCTGGCTCCGCGGTAGCGGCTAGAGGGAGGATCTTGTGCCTGGAAACACAGTGAGTGAGGGTTCCGTGTGTTCGGCCAGTGAAGCGGAGAGCAGCGTGTTTGGTTCTCCTCCCGACCAGGGGGGTGAGGTGAAGCAGTCCGCGTTCCGCAGATCGGGCCTGGACTTCCTGGGCAACATCCCCTGGGGCACGCACCTGGCCCAGTTCTACCGGACGAAGCAGGATCTCATCGACATAGCGGTGCCTTACCTGCGGGCGGGGCTGGAGAACAACGAGTTCTGCATCTGGGTGGCCACCGATCTCATCGACCCCGACGCCGCGGCGGAGGCCATGGCGGCCGCCTGGCCCGAGTGCCAGGAGTACGTCGAGCGGGGGCAGATGAGGTTCGTGGACCACAACGGGTGGTACTTCCGCCAGGGGCCGTTTGAGCCGCGCAAGATGGTGGAAAGCACCCTGGATGTCGTCGGCCGGGCCCTCCAGAACGAGTACGCCGGCATGAGAATGGTCGGCAACATGAGCTGGATCGAGCAGTGCCAGTGGCCGATGGCCGCCGAGTTCGAGGAGAACCTGGGCCGGCTGGACAGCTCGCACCCGCTGCTGACCATATGTTCCTACAACCTGGAGAAATGCGGGCCGGCGGAGACCATCGCCGTGTTTGGGAGCCATGCGGCGGCCATCGTCAAGCAGGAGGACCGGTGGCAGGTCCTTCGGCCCGAGACGAAGACGGTGGTCGTCGAAAAGCCGCAGCCGGTCGCCGCGCCCCCGGACGTGCCCGAGGCCAAGGCGCCGACGGAGTCCGACGAGCAGATGCAGGTGGTTTTCGAAGGCGTCCGGGACGCTATCATCATCCTGGACATGGCCGGGAAGATCGTCCGGGCGAACAAGAGGATTTCGGAGCTCTTCGGGTACGCGGAGCCAGCCATCATGGGCAAGCAGTTTGCCCTCCTCCGGATGTTCCCGCCCAGCCGGGCGGCGGAGATGTTCTCGGCCCAGGCCAGGACCCTGGCCGGCCATGATGTGCCTCCGTTCGATATCGAGGCCGTTGCCGAGTCCGGGCAGAAGCTGGAGGTCGAGGTCCGTATCTCTCCCATGAAGCGGGAGGCCAAGGTGGTGGGCGCGGTGGCCGTCATCAGGGACATCACCTCGAGGCGGCAGGCGGAGGAGAAGCTCCGGGCGGCCCAGCAGCGGAACCAGCTGGTGGTCCAGAACGCCAGTGAAGGCATCATGGTGATCCAGGACGGCGCCATCAAGTTCGCCAACCCCAAGATGATCGAGTTCATCGGCTACCCGGAGGGCGAGATCCTGCAGAGGCCGGTGACGGACCTGGTCCATCCGGATGACCGCCGGGCGGTGACGGCCGGCCAGTTCAAGAGGCTCCGTGGCGAGGAGCTGTCCCACGTCCAGGACCTGAGGGTGGTGGACAAGCAGGGCAATATCAAGTGGGCCGAGTTCAACGCCGTGCTGTTTGCCTGGGATGGGAGGCCGGCGGACCTCTACTTCGTCAACGACATCACGCAGCGCAAGCAGGCGCAGGAGGCCCTGATACAGGGCCAGCGCAACTACAAGCAGATGTTCGAAAGCACGCTCGACGGGCTGGAGGTGGTGGACGCTGAGACCAGGAAGGTGGTGCTGTCCAACCCGGCCTGTGCGGCCATATTCGGGTTCGCCTCTCCGGCAGACATGATAGCCAGTGACCCGCTGGAATGCATCTCGGAAGCAGACAGGGAGCGCATGGGCGCGATGCTGGACGGCTCCATGGCCGGCGGCGGCCCGCGCGTGGCGGAGGAGCTCCGGGCGATCACCAGGAGCGGCGCAGAGGTGCGCATCAGCGCCGCGTGCGTGGGGACCGAGTTCCAGCAGCGGCCGGCCGCTCTCGTTTCTATCAAGGACATCACCGGCCAGAGGCGGGCGGAGGAGCAGCTCAGCCAGTCTCAGACCGACCTGCAGGTGGTCTTCGACGGCGTGCTGGAAGGCATCGTCCTGTTTGACAATACCGGCCGGGTGATCCGGGTGAACAAGAGGGTCCTGGACATCTCCGAGCTGCCCCCGGAGGAGATCCTGGGGCGGGAGTTCGATGCCCTGAAGATGTTCACCCCCGATTCGGCGGCGGCGATAAGGTCGGCGGTCCAGGCCCAGCTCTCGGGCCGGGATGTCGGCCACTTCGGGGTCGAGGGCCGCTCCGGGTCCGGGCAGGTGCTGAGCCTTGAGGCCAGCATCGCGACGCTGGGCCAGGGGGAGAACGTTCAGGGCGGCATCGCGGTTCTGAGGGACGTCTCCTTCCGCAAGCAGGCGGAGGACTCGCTGCGCCGGCAGGAGAGGTATTTCCGGGCCCTCATCGAAAGCACGTCGGATGCCATCACCGTCATTGACCGCGACGGCAAGGTCAGGTACCAGAGCCCGACCTGCGAGCGCGTCCTGGGGTACAAGTCGATGGATGGGGCCGGCCTGGAGAAGGTCGACATATTCAAGTATCTCCATCCGGATGACGCGGAACGGATGAAGGTCCGCTTCCAGCGGATCGCGGGAACCCCTGGGGTCTCTGACACGGCGGAAACGCGGATCCGGCACCAGGACGGCACCTGGCGCACCATCGAGACCAGCAGCACCAACCTCCTTGATGATCCCGCCATTGCCGGCATCGTGGTCACTCTTCGGGATGTCACCGAGCGCCAGCAGGCGGACACGGCCCTCAAGGAGAGCGAGAAGCGCTATCGGATCCTGGCCGAGAATGCCTCCGATGTCATCTGGATAACGGACCTGGACCTCCGGTTCACCTACCTCAGCCCCTCGACGCTGCAACTGTTGGGGTACACCCCGGAGGAAGTGCTGGCCCAGAACCTGAATCCGTTCATGAGTCCGGCCTCTCTCGAATCCATTCAGAAGGCCCTGGCCGAAGAGCTGGACAACGAGACGGTGGCGTCCGCCGACCCGCAGCGATCTCGGCTGCTGGTGCTCGAAATGATCCGGAAGGACGGCGCCGCAGTCTGGGTGGAGATCAAGGCCAGCTTCCTGCGCGACGCCGACGGCAAGGTGATGGGCGTTCTGGGCGTGGCCCGCGATATCACCGAGCGGCGGAAGACGCAGCAGTCGCTGGAAGAGAGCGAGAAGCGCTACCGGCTGCTGGCCGAGAATGTGACCGATGTTATATGGACCATGGACAAGAGCGGCCGGCTGACCTATGTCAGCCCATCCGTCCTGCGGCTGAGCGGCTACAGCGTGGATGAGGCCCTGGCCTTGCCCATCCGCGAGGCCTTCGCTGCCGAATCCGCGGCCAAGGTGAAGCAGAGCATCAAGGAGCAGCCGGGCACATCCAGCATGGAGCTGGAGCTGAAGCGCAAGGATGGCCCCACGATCTGGACCGAGACCAGGATGTCACCGGTCACGGGGCCGGACGGGGGCGGTGCGGGCTGGATCGGCGTGACCCGGGATATCAGTGAGCGCCGGACCTCGGCGCAGCAGCTCTTCGACAGCGAGAAGCGCTATCGCCTCCTGGCGGAGAATATCTCGGACGTGATCTGGGTCACCGATCTGAATCTCAAGCCGAAGTACATCAGCCCTTCGATGGAGCGCCTGCTGGGCTACAGCGTGGAGGAGTCCATCTCCTCCGGGCTGGAGAGGATGGTCACCCGGGAATCGGCCCAGGAGGCTACCGAGCGCATGGCCAAGGCCACGTCCTTCCTGAAAAAGGAGTCGGAGAAGCCGTTCAAGCCAGGGAGCATGGAGCTGGAGCTGAAGCGCAAAGACGGCACCACGACCTGGATGGACACCACGGTCACCGTAGTGCGTGACAGCGCCGGGAAACCCATCGAGTTCATGGGGGTCCTGCGCGATATCTCGGAGCGGAAGAAGTCCGAGAAGGCCGTCAGCGACAGCGAGGGGCGGTTCCGCAGCCTGATCGAGTCCACCAGCGACTGGGTCTGGGAGGTCAACGACAAGCTGGTCTACACGTATGTCAGCCGCAAGATCAAGGACATACTGGGGTATGAGCCGGAGGAGGTGATCGGCAAGGCGCCGGTGGACCTCATGCCGCTCAAGGAGGCCAACCGCGTGGCCCGGGTCTTCGACACCGCACTGACCGGGAAGAAGCCCTTTGCCTTCGTGGAGAACATCTGCCTGCACAAGGACGGCCACAAGGTGGTCCTGGAGACCAGCGGAGTGCCCTTCTACGATGCCAATGGCAACGTCAGCGGCTTCCGCGGCATGAACCGGGACGTTACCGAAAGGAAACGGGCCGAGGAAGAGGCGCAGGACAGCTTCCGGAAGCTGCAGAGGACGGTGGAGGGCACCATACAGGCCATTGCCCTGACCGTCGAGACCAGGGACCCGTATACTGCCGGACACCAGCGAAGGGTGACCAAGCTGGCCTATGCCATCGCCAGCGAGATGTCGCTGCCGAACGATCAGATACAGAGGGTCCGCATCTCCGGCCTGCTGCACGACCTGGGCAAGATATTCATCCCCACCGAGATCCTGAGCAAGCCCGGCCAGCTGACCGAGGTGGAGTTCGCCATCATCAAGAGCCATCCGCAGGCCGGCCACGAGATACTGAAGAACATCGAGTTCCCCTGGCCCATATCCGACATCGTGATCCAGCACCATGAGAGGATGAATGGCACCGGCTATCCCGCGGGCCTGAAGGGCGACGAGATAGTCATGGAGGCCAGGATCCTGGCCGTGGCCGATGTCGTCGAAGCTATGTCATCCCACCGGCCGTACCGGCCGGCCATCGGCCTGGAGAAGGCCCTCAAAGAGATCGTCAACAACAAGGGCGTCCTCTACGACGCCAGCGTGGTTGAAGCCTGCATGAGGGTCTTCAGCGGCGGGGCCTTCAAGTTTGACGACTGAGCGGCGGGCCCGGTCATTCCGCCGCCGCGCCGGGACGGCGCGGCGGACCCCCCTGTTGCCGGCCATTGACAGGCCACGTCTCCAGATATTAGGATGTCAGGCTGTGCCGGGACTATGAGGGCACGGCCCTGCGGAAGGAGGAAGGGACGTTGAAGTGCAGTAAGTGTGGGGCAGAGGTCCCGGAGGGGACCGTCTTCTGCGGCTCCTGCGGCGCGCCCATGACCGCCGGGGAAGCGAAGGGGCAGGACCAGTTCTCGCAGTGGTGGTCCTCCACCGCGGCCATCGTGGGGCGCGATCCGGTGGCGGTAATGGTGGGCCTGGGGGCACTGATGCTCTGCCTGGGCTCCTTCCTGTCCTGGATAAGCCGTTCCGGCCCCGATATCCTCGGGGTCCAGATGGCCGCCGGGCCGGTGGTGCTGGCCCTGGGGGCCATCATGGTCCTGGCCATGGTGCTGGCCCGCGGCGGCACCCCCGGGGCCTGGGGGATCGTAGTCCTGGTCCTGAGCGGGGTCTGCCTCGCTCTCATCTTCCAGGAGATGGTCTACCTGGACGACAACAAGGAGTACATAGGTGACATCGGCGCCGGTGTCTACGTCGCGATGGTGGGCGGCCTGGCCACGGCCATCGGCGGGTTCCTGGAGACTACGCGCGCTCTGAAGAAGTAGACTCTACAACTGTAAGGAGGAGGCGAGATGCAGTGTCCCAAGTGCGGAGCGGAGGCCGCTCCGGGCAACCAGTTCTGCCCCAAGTGCGGGGCGGCCATGCCGGCGGAGACCCCGCAGCCGGCGGGCAAGGTCTTCTGCGGCAAGTGCGGGGCGGAGAACGTCAGCGGCACCGCCTTCTGCGCCAAGTGCGGGGCGCCCCTGGCGGCGGGGGCCGGCCGGCCCGGCAGCACCATGAACATCGAACCGAATGTCGCCGGGCTGCTCTGCTACCTGGTGGGTTGGGTGACCGGGCTGATCTTCTTCCTGATGGAGAAGGAGAACAAGTTCGTCCGGTTCCACGCCATGCAGTCCATCGTGGTCTTCGGGGCGTTTTCAGTGTTGTCGATTGTGCTCAGCTTCATCCCGGTGGTGGGCTGGATCCTGGGCACCATCCTGGGTGTCGCGGCCTTCGTCCTCTGGATTCTGCTCATGATCAAGGCCTACCAGGGCGAGAAGTGGAAGCTCCCCGTGGCCGGGGATATCGCCGAAAAGAACGCCTGAAGGCGAAGAGGCTATTCTTTGGGGGGACCGGCATTCTTCTGCCGGTCCCTCCTCTTTTGGAGCCACTCCCGCAGCAGGAGGACGTCCATGACGAAGACGAAGACGAAGACGAAGATGCTGCCGATGATGAATACGTAGTCCCACACACCCATGGCCTCAGACCCTGCCTGACTCAAAGGGTACAGGCTGTGCGGCTTTCTGGCAAGCGGGAACGGGTGCGCCCGCAGGACCGGGCGGTGCCGCCCGGTCAGATGGCGAAGATGATCAGGGCGGCCAGGCCCACCACCACGCCGGCGGCGCCGATGGCCACGTTGGCGATGTTCATTCTGCGGATCTCCGGCTCCCGGGCTGCGGATCCTTCCGGCCCCTGCGCCGACTGCTCGATGGGCAGGGTGGAGGTCGCCTGGTTGTCCGCCTCGCCTGGCTGGGCGGGCGCTGCTTCGGCCAGCGCCGCTTCGGCTGGCGCCTCCCCGGCCTGTCCGGACGGCTGTCCGGACGCGTCCGCGCGCTGCGGCTCGGACGGCAGGCCGATCCGCAGGACCCCCTCCTTTCCCCGTATCCCGGCGAACAGGAGTAGGGTGGAGAGGACCACCAGCGCGACGCTGACCAACCACCAGAGGACGATCATGGCTCTCCCGGTATTATAGACGCATCTACCGTGCCTGAAAAGCGGGCCTCAGTCGAGCCCGTGGCGGCGGGCAAAGCGGTAGGCATCGGCATCGCTCTGGACATCAACAAGTGGTCACCGCCGTATCTGGCCGGCGCCTTCCTGGACAGCCTGGCCAAAGCCAAACAGGTCCCCTGGCTCCCCCGGCCCGTGCCGGGCGCCCCGCGATGCCCGGTCCGAAGTTGCGTCTAGGGTGGCAATGCCGCCGGGTTGGTGGCCTCCAGGGCCTCCGGCAGCTCCGCGGCGTTCTCCATCTCGTACTTGAAGGAGAGCCTGACCTTGGTCCGGTAGGCCAGCACTTTCCCCTCGGCGATCTGAAGGTCCATTTCTACGACCTCGGCGATGCGCAGGTCCCGGAGGGTCCTGGCGGCCTGCATGACGGCGGCGGCGGCCGCCTTCTCCCACGAGACCGTGCTGGTCCCCACCAGCTCAATGACCTTGTAGACACTGTCGACCATGATACCCCCTTCCCATCTGCGGCCTGTCGGCGACTACACACCGGCCCCGCGACCGGTGCACGATTCGCCAGCCGGCAGTGGCGGTCAATACGAATAGCGCGACCGCCGGTCACTCGTGGGGATCGATGGGGCGGGGGATTCACCTTCAGGATAGCACCAGTGTCAACTAACCAGAACGGCAAAGCAGAACAGCAGCGTCCTGCAGGCCAGCGTGGATACTGCGCCGCTGTCAGGGCCAGAAAGTCCGGTGCGACTCTATCCTGGCGCGCTGGACGGCGTGGTATTCATCTGTTCTGGCAGCCTCGCGGTCCGAAATCGCTTTCCTCACACGAAGCTCGATGCTGGCCTTCATTCTCATGATGGCACCCAGCGCGCTCGCGCCAGGCGAGGTCTTTGCGGCTACCGCCATTCTGGATCCCCCCCTGCCTAGTTTGGCCCCCTTTCCGATTGTACCCTAATGATTTGATCGGGGCAAACCACATGGAGGCAGCCAGAGCACGGCTCCTAGCGCAGGCCCTTTTCCATGGTCCCTACCAGGGAGCCCACCAGCCACCTGTCAAGGACGCCGGCCGCTGCCTGCCTGGCCATGGACAGCCTGTCCTGGACTGTCCTGATGCTCTGGATCTTGTCCCCCTGGAACTCATAGATGCAGATCGACAGCGATTGCCATTTCCGGCCCTTTAAGGTGCCCGAGAAGATGTGCTCATAGATCCCGATGTTCCCTTGCGCCATCGTCTTGATGCCGCTATCAACGGCGCTCAGATCGGGGATCGTCTGGATGAGCCAGGTGGCGTACTTCCGCAACTCCGCCTTCCCCTTGAATGAGCCCTCGGGTGCGGTCCAGGACGCGTCATCCGCCAGGTACGAGAGCATCTTCTCTATGTCCCCGGACGTGAGGGCCCTGACCAACTCGCGCATGGTGTTCTTCATCTGTTCCTCGGTCATCTGGCCACGCTTTCTGCCATCATCAACGCTTCTCTCCACCGCCACATCCCGCGCTGCGCGGGCCTGGGCGGCCCGACCCTGATGGCTGGGTCGATTACACTGCCCGGTCACGGTCAGGCCGGGAGGCGGTGCGACACGTCCCCGGGTACCCTCACCGAGGGCCAGGCCTCCCGGGCCAGCTCACCCGGCTTCATGACCGCGAAGAACCGGGACACCTTCTCCTTGATCTCCTCCACGCTGGTGTACCGTTTGTCGCAGATGTCCATACCGATATACCGGAAGGGGACGCCGAGCTCCCGGCAGGCCTCGCGGGCCAGGCTGGTGGTGGCCGCCATGTCCTTGTGGCCCATGTGGCCCGGGAAAACGACGCAGTCGATCCGGTAGTCCCTGACGATCCGCGTGATGTCCTCAATAGCGTTGGCGGCCAGCCCCCGCGCCTGGTGGATCATGGGGGAATGGTTGAGGGCCCTCTTGGCCAGGCCGAGGAACATGGCGTCCTCGCTCGAAGTGTCTATCAGCTCGTACGGGCAGTAGCTCACCATGTCCATGCAAATGACCGCTCCCCACTCCTGCTCCAGCCAGGGGACCAGCTCCCCGAAGAACAAGGGCTGGATATCGTACCAGAGCAGCCTGACCTTCTGATGGGGCACCTCCGGCCGAGTCTGGCGTATCCGCGCCTCGGCGTTGGCCACCATGCCCCGGTACCACTGCGTGTGCCGCGGGTCTCCGGCGCCCCCCGTATTCAGGATGTAGAAGCAGGACATGGGCATGACATAGCTGTGGGGCGTGGGCACCGCCCTCCTGAGGTAGGCGTACTCGAACCACAGCTCATACCCCCTGTTGGTCTCCGCCACTACCTCCTTGAGGCGGTCCATGTCCAGGGCCTTCCCGGTGTGCCTGGTGATGAACTCCACCATCCTCTTGAGCTCCCCCGCATAGTAGCCATACGCCCGGGGGTCGTCGTGGTACGGAGGGTCGGGGCAAAACACCGGGACGTCCCGCCAGTCCGGGTGGTTCATGAACGCGGCGTGCAGGCCGGCCACGCCGTCGCAGGGCTCGGTTAGCGCCAGGTAGGCGGCAGGGATGGGCAGCAGCCCGGCCGCCTGGTAGTAGAGCAGCAGCCGCAGGAGCGTGCAGCAGTCCGAGGGGATGCCCAGCCGGTCCATCTCCTCCAGGTCTTCCTCGGTGTGCACGCTTCCCCCGGTGCCCCCGGCCGCAAACTGCTGCTGAACGTGGAAGTACCAGGGGACATCCATGGCCGTGAGTATCTCCACCGGGTTGGTGTACTGACTGGCCAGGAACGGCGTCCCCTCCTCAACACAGGAGATGATCCTCCGGTGGTTGTCCAGCAGGTTCTCGATGAGGTAGGCCTGCAGATGCCCCATCTCGCCCGGGTCCGCCCTGAGGGCGGCCAGCACCGGCTCGAAGATGGCGATCTCCTCCTTCATCCTGGAGACGCTCTTCAGCTTCTTCTCATCCATGCCGGTCCCCCAGTTCCTCCAGGAAAGCCTGGACCCTGGTCCTCACCTGGCCGGCGTTGGTCTGGGAGTACTCTCGGTCCAGGCACAGAAGAGGTATGCCCAGCCGCCTGAGATCGGCGGTCAGGGAGTATTGCTCAAAGCCCCACAGCTCGCAGAACGCCAGCCGCACGAAGACGACCCCGTCCACGGCAAACTCCCGGACCATGCTCTGGATGTACTCCAGCCTCTCCCCGTACCTGGTGTACATGCGGGCGCACGGCGGGCGGTCCGCCACGTAGTACCGGGCCAGGGCGGTCAACGGATCATCGATGGCCTGGTCCACGTCCCTCCACATCAGCCGGGAGCCGAAGCACAGGGCATCGGTCACCACCAGGCCACCCTGGCTTTCGATGACCTCCAGGTACTCAGGGTTGTCCAGCTCGCCGCCGGCGACCATCAGCCTGGCCCGGCGGCCGGAATGGGCGCCGCTCTGGTCCAGGTCCATCAGCAGCCCATCCAGCAGCTGGTGGTACCGCTGCGGCGGCAGGGCAGTGCCGGCCACGGTGACGGCCAGCATCTCGGCCCCGGTGACGGGCGGCCGGATCCCCTTTCGCCTCTGGTAGAGGTCCCTCTGGCGGCGCCGCGAGGCGTTGTGGAGGGCTATGGCCTCCCTGAGCCGGTCGTCGGTCATGCCGACCCGGAAGTGCTCCTGCATCTGCTCGCGCAGGAGCGACAGCTCGCCGCGGAACCACTCCACCTGTGCCGGCTCATCCTTGCGGGGGAGGCTGAGGATTCTGACAAAGGGGGTCCCCAGCCGGCGTATCCAGTGGTCATAGAGGCGTCGGATGTGGTCGCAGCTGTTGAACAGGACCAGGCCGTCCAGGAAGTCGTACTCGCCCCGGAGCGCCAGGTCCAGGGCGTGGCGGGGAAAGGAGCAGTTGATGCTGCCGAAGCAGGCATCGGAAAGCTCCGTCCCTGCGCTGCCCGCGGCCCTGGCCCGGAACGGGAGCAGGCCGGCGGCGGTCACCATCTCCACGGGCATCGCGGAGCAGAAGTACCCCACCACCCGGCCGCCCTGTCCCTTCCAGTGGCGGACCTCCGGGTTGACCATGGTCTGGCAGGCGTCGGAGAACACGCGGAGCGCCGCGGGTCTTGCGGTTGTCTGCAATGCTGCCACCTCCTCCCCGATACGTCCCGGGCATCGTCAGACGCGGAATCAAGGTGCGGCCTTCTCCATGTGGACCCGGCGCACCATGCAGTCGCCGTGGGGGTCAATGCTCTGGAAATCCTTGCGGATGTAGCATAGGCACCACCCCCCCGCCCGGGACACGCCTTCAGGCTGTCTCCATCCCCTCAAAGCAGCCGCTATTGTGCGTGCAGGTGAGATTCGACTGGGATAGTTAGTCTGATCATAGCACTCGGGGAGCGCAGCCTGTCAATGTCGCTTGCGACCAAACGACCAGGGCGGATCAGAGGAACCGCTGCCCCACCAGCTCTTCAGTCTTCTCCCACAGGGCGGCGGCCGCCATGGGATCGACGGCCCAGGCGCGATACCCGGTCTCCGCCTCAGGAACGTCGTTGATCTCGGCTATGCCGCAATCCTCCAGGTACAGCCCTCCCCGGCCGTCGAGCTGGCTGGAGACGGCGGCCCACACTCCGGTGGCAGCCCCCTGCTCAACCGTCTTGGGCCTTACGGCCTTCGGGGTTATGCCGGAGAGGGCCTTGAGGTCGTCCCTGGTCAGATGGCGCGCCAGGTCGGTCCCGAACACCAGCCCCGGATGGACCGAGAAGGCGCGCACTCCCTTGTGGGAAAGCCGCCGCTCCAGCTCAACACTGAACAGGGCCGTGGCCGTCTTCGCCTGGCCGTAGGCCATCCATTTGTCGTATGCCCGGTGATCGAAGTTGATGTCCTCGAAGTGGACCGGAGAGAACCGGTGCCCCCCTGATGTGTAGCTGATCACCCTGGAAGGCGCGCCCTTGACCAGCGCGGGCGCCAGCAGGCAGGTGAACAGGAAATGGCCGACATGGCAGACACCGAACTGCAGCTCGATCCCGTCCTCCGTCCTGAGGTGCGGAGTGGCCATCAGGCCGGCGTTGTTGACCAGGATGCTCAGCGATTCATGCCGCTTCAGGAGCTCGGCGGCGGCCCGCCGGATACCGGCCTGGCTGGCCAGGTCCAGCGTGAGCGTCTCGACGGAGCCGTTGCCGGTGGCGGCCCTGATCTCGGTGGCCGCCCGCGCAGTCTTCCCCTCGTCCCTGGCGGCCAGGACCACGGTGGCCCCGTGGTTGGCGAAGGCCCGCGCCGTCTCCCGGCCGATGCCGCCGGACGCGCCGGTGACGACCACCGTCCTGCCTGTCAGATCAGCATCCCCGAGCACTTCTTCGGCGGTGGTCGATGCTCCGGGGCTCTCATGGCTTCCAGCGTCCATGGCATCCTCCTTCTGCTCTGAGATCTCTCGTGTTGCCGGCGCCTGCAACTGTAGCTTGACACTCTCTGTGTTCGCCGGTGCTAGTGTCGGAGGCGGAGGTGGCGCAGTGTCCGCAGTGCCGTGGACGAGGCCATGCGAGGCAGGCACAGACCAGACGATAACAATTAATGATACCCCTTGCCGGCTCTGTGATGCGGACGTGATGCGCCGGACGTAGACTCGATGATCACCATGGGCGGCATGACACGTACACAGCTGGAGATCTTCAGAACGGCCTTCGTCCCGATAGGAGCCCTCCTTTCCGCTGGCGGGGTGGCACTTCTGATCGCCGGTTACTCGTGGGCCATCGCGCTGCTGGCCCCCGGCCTTCTCCTGTACTGGGCGGGCATCTACGTCTGGGTGGTCCA
>CALMBS010000050.1 GCA_937860285.1 uncultured Chloroflexota bacterium | reverse complement strand
CACGACGATCACGTTGTGCCGCCGCACATGTTCCCGGACCTGGAGTTCTTCTTCGAGCGCCTGAGCGCGGCCACCTTCGAAGCCGTCGACCCCCGGAACGGCAAGACCGTCCTCGACGTGGGATGCGGCCGGGCCAACGACGCCATGGACTTGGCCCGGATGGGCGGCCGGTGCCTTGGCCTGGAGCCCTCCGAGACCATGATATACATCGCCCAGAAGGACATCGCCCGGGACGGCACCGGCGTGTCCCTGCTGCGCGGCATCGGCGAGGACATGCCGCTCAAGAGCCATTCCTTCGACCGGGTGGTGTGCAAGGGCGCCCTGGACCACTTCCCCACCCCGGAGAAGGCCATCATGGAGATGGCCCGCGTGGTCAAGCCGGGCGGGGCGGTGGTCATCACCGTGGCCAACCTCGACTGCCTCGGATTCCGCATGGGGCGCACCTTCTTTGTCCGCTTGCGCAAGCTGCTGCGCCGCAAGGAATCCATCTATGAGAAGATCTGGCAGACCCCGTTTGACCATACCTTCAGGTTCGACCACAAGACCCTGAACCAGATGGTGAAGCGGCACATGAAGGTGGACGAAGCCATCGGCGTCTCCCTCTTCTTCGCTTCCCCCTGGTGGGGCAAGCTCCTGTCGAAGCTGCCCCGGCCGGTGCACCGGGGCATCCTCCGGTCCCTGGACGCGGTGGCCCGCCACGTCCCGTCGCTGGCCGACGGGGTGGTCCTCAAGTGCAGCCTGCGGGCTAGCGCTTGACCAGGAGCAGGGTCAGCACCCCGCTGCGGCCCGCCAGCTCTTCCACGGCGGCGATCTCGTCCCTGCGGGCGGACACGATGCCATCCACCGCCGGCGTCACCTCGGGCCAGTCCGCGAACTTGTAGTCGTGGAAGCCGAGCGCCCCGCCCGGCACCAGGCGGGGCCAGACCAGCGAGAAGTCGCTCTCCACGAAGGCCTTCTGGTGGCAGCCATCGATGAAACCGAAGCAGAACCGCTGCTGCTTGGGGAAGCTGACCTGCCGGGAGTCCTTCCTGATGGTGACAATGTTGTCACAGCCGCGGGTCGTTTCCCGGTAGACCTCGAACATGGACGGCCCTTCCAGGAAGGCCTGGTACACCTGCCCCGCGGTCACCCCTCCCCGGCCCACGGTGCCGTCGGCTGCGGGGTCGAATGTGTCGATGGCGAACACCTTCTTGTGAAAGCTGCTGGCGAACCTGGCCAGCTTGACCGTGCCCCCGCCCATGTAGGCGCCGATCTCAATTATGTCGCCATCCAGGCGGTGGATCGCCCGGTCCTGGATGAAGCCGATGAGGTTCTCGTAGCCAACATATTCCTCAGGGGACATGCAGCCCTTCGATGTCCCGCCCCTCGGCCTTGGCCCAGGCGGAGATGGCCATGATAACGCCGGCGGCCGTCCAGGTGTTCTTCTCCTCGGGCCAGATCATCTGGTCCGGAAGCTTCACCCCGGTCTCAATGCCGCCATCGTGGTCCTTGAGGCGCAGCATCCATTTCACCAGCCGGCCGGCCCGCTCGCGATCGCCGATGCGGTACAGCGACATGACCAGCTCGGACGTCTCCGCCACGGTGACCCAGGGCGTGCCGGTGACGCACTTGCATCCCCAGTCCTCCACGACGAAATCGCGCCACCGGCTGTCGATCACCTTGCGGGCTTCATCTCCCTTCACCACGCCCGTGAGGACGGGGTAGTACCAGTTGGTGGCGAAACCCTGGCTGTCCTCGCCGAACCGGTCGAACGAGTGCCGGCGCTCGTGCATGGCATCCAGCAGCAGCTCGCTGGCGGCCTCCCAGCCCGGCTTGGCGATGCCCAGCCGGGCGGCGATCTTCAGCGCGCTCCTGACACTCTGCCAGATGCAGGTCGACGCGGCGTAGATGGCCCCGGGCCAGGGGCCCTTTCCCCCGTTGCAGGCCCAGAGCACCTCGCCCCCGGTCTGCTGCATGCTCAGGGCGAAGTCTATGCCCCGCTCCACGCCCGGCCACATCTCCCGCAGGAAATCCTCATCCCGGGTGACCAGGTAGTGGTACCAGACGCCGGTGGCGAAGTAGCTGCTCTGGTTGGTGTCGCGGGTCCGGTCCTTCGGCTTATCGTCAGCATAGGAGGAGTACCAGCTGCCGTCCGGGTTCTGTATGTCCTTCATCCAGCGGTAGGCGGCGACGGCCCGGTCGAACCGGCCGGTGAGGTCCAGGGCGATGGCGCACTCCACGTGGTCCCAGGGATCGGTTATGCCCTCGTCGTACCACGGAATGGCCCCTGATGGCAACTGGTGCCGGCTGATATAGTCAGCCAGGTCGCTAAGCAGCTTGGGGATGTCTTGCATTTTGCCCCTTTCTGGCGTAGATGACGATGCTCTTGGGGAAGAGGTGGTTGCAGAAATCGTCCAGGAGGCGGACCGGCCGCGTCCTGGTCTTCAGGTCCCACACCAGGAACCGGTGGTACATCCGCGGCACGAAGGCGTTCTCGTTGTTGACTCCGAACAGGCACCGGAGCAGCCAGTAGATGGAGTGCAGCGAGTGCTTGTGCCGCACGCAGAATATCTCGAGATGGTGCTCCCGGAGGATCCGCATGATGCCCCCGGCAGAGAAGATCCTGACGTGGCCGCCTGGATTTCGGCTGTACTGTCTCGAAATGCGCCAGTATATGGTCTCGGTGAGGCGGGTGGGCACGCTCACCGCGATAACGCCATCGTCCTTGAGTACCCTCACCAGCTCCTCCACGCTCCGCCTTTCATTCTGCACGTGCTCCAGGACCTCAGAGCAGATCACCCGGTCAAAGGCCCCGTCTTTGAGAGGAAGCGTCATGGCGTCGCCCCGCACCACCAGCCACTGGTTCCCGCTGCCGTTCCTCTGGTCGTCGGCTTCATACAGCGTGTACCGGGTCTTCTGCAGGTCCCCCTGGAGCATATCCAGGGCCATGACCTGGCAATCATACAGGCAGTACGCGGCCCACGTGTGCCGCCCGTTGCCGCAGCCTACGTCCAGCAGCCGCTGGCCCGCGCCGACCTCCAGCAGGCCATAGTCAATGGTGAGCATCGGCTATGAGCTCCTCGTACACCGCCACCGTCTTCCTGGCCGCCTGCTCCCAGCTGAAGTGGGTCTCCACCCGGCGCCGGGCCGCCATTCCCATGCGGCGGCGGAGGTCCTCGTCACCCATCAGCCTCTTGAGGGCCGCCGCCATGGACACCGCATCGCCCGGGGGCACCAGCAGGCCCGCCTCCCCGTCGGGGCCCACCACCTCGGGCAGGGCCCCGGCGCTGCTGGAGACCACCGGCACGCCGCAGGCCATGGCCTCACCGGCCGGGAAACCAAACCCCTCGTACAGTGACGGCACCACCGCCACCTGCGAGCCACCGTACTGCTTCACCAGCTCCTCGTGGCTGATCCTGCCGGTGAAGGTCACGGAGTCCTCCAGCCCGTATTCCCGGACCAGCTCGGGGGAGTACTTCCCCCCGGGGGGGCCCCCGATGATGGTCAGCTTCAGGTCCATTTCCTTCCGCAGGAGCGTCATAGCCTTCAAGAGGTGAGTCAGGCCCTTTATGG
>CALMBS010000049.1 GCA_937860285.1 uncultured Chloroflexota bacterium | reverse complement strand
TTTCTCCGTGCATCTGCATCATCTTCATAAAGCCCATTCCTGCCGGTCCGGCTCCGCTGGGATCTTGCATGCAACACATAATGTTCACCTTTTCTCAATTTGGTTTTGATGATAATTAAAGTCTCCTCCGATTCAGAGGTAGATATTCTCAGAATGAAACCTTCTCTTTGGGAAACAGCAATGCTCTCTACACTGGCATTGAAGCGCAGATTATAAAAAAAAGGAAAAAGGGTGGTAGGCCTCTCGACCTACACCGCGGGCATGACCAAGGATCTCTCGCCTGCAGCGCGGAACTCGCGTGCACCGCCCTTGCCGAAGCAATCGCGGATGTTGGCCCAGTCGAATACCAGGCCGGGGTTGGCGAAGGTGACCTTGATCAGGGGGTTGACGGCGAAGGCATCCATGCGGCCTGCATGTGCGGCGCTGGTGATGCCTGCGTACTCGCCCTGGTGGCCCACGTTCATGGCGTAGTTCGGGTAGTTGGCGCCCCTCAGCTCCAATGGGTTGCCCTCGTCTGACTGGTAGGAGAACACATTGGTTGGACCGCACTGATCCTGCAGGTCGTAGCCGAAGAATCCCAGTCTGCCCCAGGCTTCCTTGTGCAGGAGCATGGAGAGATACCAGCCGGCCAGGCCAATCTGGGAGTGGCCAGTGGCGATGGCAGAGGTGATGGCAGATGCGGCTGCCAGAACGGCTGCCCTCTGGGACCCGCCGAAGTGATCCTCGAGCAGGGTGGGGAAGGCCTCGTACTGCTCAATGCCGTACAGGGTGGTCTCGGTAGCCAGATCCTTGGCCACATCGATGGTCGCGGGTGCCTTGGCGAATCCTCCGTACTTGTCGTTGGCATAGTCAACGCCATAGTAGGAGAAGTCATCCAGGACATCGTTGGTGTAGGCAGCAGTGGCGTACTGGGTGAATCCCACACCGCCGGACATGTAGCTTCCCAGCCAGATCTGATCATAGAACATGGAGCCTGCGGCGACCACGTTCAGGGATACATAGACTGGATCCTGGGGCTTGACCCTGGAGGTCTGGACCATATCGGCCATGAAGCCGAAGGAGATACCGCCGGGGTTGTTGGGTCCGCGGGCCCGCCTGGCGGGCAGCATGTCGGACATCTGCAAGACGGCAGCGTGCTTGGCGGCATAGGCCAGGTCGGCCACAGCGGCCTCACCGGCGCACATGTTGTAGGCATCGATGAAGGTCATACACAGCTGCATGGCGCTCCATCTGGATGTGGTGCCGCCGTCGCAGGTCCTGACGACGATTGTCGGGACGTGGATGGCCTGCCAGGTGGTCTTGCCGATAGCGGCCTTGAGGGCCTCAGCCTGATCCTCGGGGAACATCTTGTTGATGTCGATCTTGTACTGGTCATCTATCTCATCGGCCAGAGCATCGTCGCCGGAGAAGACACGAACGTTGCAGTCATCTACCAGGCCGGGGTGGGTCTCCACCATGTGCTCCTGAACCACGGCTGCGCCGGGCATGGCGTGGTTGAGGATCTCGAGGTAGTTGTTGATGGTCTCGGGTGTGACTTCCTTGCCCAGCCTCTTCTGCAGCACCTCATGGGCCATATCCAGGCCGACCACGATGGTCCTCCGGATATCATCCCAGAACTGCTGCATGGCGGGATTGTTGACGAAGTGCAGGTCGTCGCCCTCTACCACATACTCAGTGGAGGAGAGCTTGTAGGGCACCAGCTGCCTCTGTCCCAGGGGAATGCCGCCGGCATGGACATAGGGATTGTAGCCGGTCATGCCGCGCTTGCCTTCCAGCTTCTTGGCGTACTCCATGAACTCCCGCTTGCGGGCGTTCTGCTCCGGGCCCAGTCTCTTGTACTCTACCTTCTGGCTGGCCAGATCGAAATCCTTTCCGAACTTCTTGTTCAGAGCCTTAACGAATAGCTTCTTGGTGTGCTTAACTGCCATTTAAATCACCCCTCTTACTCCGGCCTGTAGCCCCATTTGCTTCTGCGCTCCCACATATGGTGGGTCATCTCGATGGCCTCGTCGAACTGTCTGGCGCCGACCTTTCCACCCATGGGTACACCATCGAACCTGAAGATGGTGGTTCTCTTCTTGGCCTCGGCCTCGGACATGGGCTTGCCCAGG
>CALMBS010000048.1 GCA_937860285.1 uncultured Chloroflexota bacterium | reverse complement strand
CTGCCGTACTTCATCCCGGAGCGCCAGCAGGTTGCTCACGATATTGCCGTAGCTCACTGCATTCTTCGCTTCTTCAGTCGTCATGGATGTCCTCCTTCTCCGCTGCCCTGGTCAGGTTTTCTCTTCCCGCCCGGGGCCGGGACCCTTCAGCTTGCCGTCGGCCTTGGCCGTTCGGCGTGCGTGTCTCTGACCCCTGGCACCTCTTACACGATTACCATAATGACACAAACCGGTGTTGCCCTGTATCCAATGGGCTACGTATTCCACGACCGGGGAAACCGTATTTCCGGCGTGTCGGAATACTTAGCTGAGCCCTGGTTTGACGGGAGGACATCACACCGGCCATGCTCCAGATTAGTCGGTCCGGGGCACGGATTACCCTCGGTCAGGCCCTCACATAATCGCCACCGGCCGCCACTGCGGCCGGAGCGCGGGCGCCGCAGCGGGACCATGACACCGACATGGCGCCAGGCCGCACTAGGAGGCCTGGATACGGCGCAGCTCGATGGTCACCGCATTCGCCTTGTCGATGCACTCCCACTGCATCACATCGGGATCCCCCCAGGGGAACCCGCCCCCGTATTCCAGCATGGTGATGAAGGGAAAGATGTCGTGATAGAAGTAGCCGCAGAGACCGCCGGAGGAGTAGCCGCTGAGCTCGAACTGGTCCCCCACCTTGTGGCCGATCGTGCACGAACCCCTGACACGCTTTATGGTGCCGACTATCCGCCAGTTCCCGCTGGACATGTGGCCAACCTCCATTCTAACGCGGTTCCATTACTTCTCTATCGTGATTCTAACATGGGAGGGCTAATATCCTCTAACGCAGTGCAGCATGAATGGAAAGCCGATCCGGATGGCCCACAGGTGAGACGCTGGTGGACAAGCTTAGCCTAGAAGCGGCCTCAGGAGAGAGGAACGCTGGTGGGAGGGCTCCCTGAGCCAGGCCGGCCTCACCTGCCGGATAGGATGCAGGAGCGGGACGTCGCCGAGGCGACGTCCCGCTCGTTTTCGACGCCGGTCTGCATGGCGCCTCATCCGCCTGTGCCCGGGTCCATAAGGTCAGGCCGCGCCACGAACGTGGCGGCCTTCGGGATCAATCACGAGAGCCACAGCACTGGCGGCTGCGCCTCTGGGATGCCGAGGTGCCTCATACACCGTACAGTACAGCGGTTCTCCCGGCTGATGGCCGGGGCGCCGCCCTTCACGAGTGCCCCGACAACTCCGGCACTTGCCCGCGGCGTAGATTGCCGTCGTGTTCTCCCGGTTCCTCTCTCCCTCCTTCTGAACCCACCGGCGCGGTGAGGAACAAGAAGCTGCTCCGTGCCGTCCACACCACCGCCCACCCTGCTGCCTGCGTGCCCCCGGCTTCGCGGCCGGCAACAGCCGGCCGGTAGACCCCCTCACATCAAGGCAGCCGGTAGAACGGATTGGCCGCTCCGACAACCGCCCGGCGCACGTCCAGAAACGCCCTCGCCACGGCTATCGCGTCCTCTGACCCGGCCATCATGGTGACGGCCCTCAGCCTCTTCTCCCCAACCTGTCCCTTCTCCACAGACAAGCTGTGGTCCTCCGGAATCATACGAGTCTACCAGCCCTGACTCTCCCGTGCCTCTCAAGGGGTCCGGGCCCCATCACAGAATCACCACGTGACGGACGGCGGGAGCCCGAGGCCGCTGGTCCGGCCTCGTCAGACCGGGACGACCCGGGCCGTTATGTCATCCCCGATGGTCAGGAGACCATAGTACCCGCGGCAACGGCCGGGGTTGAACATCAGGGCGCCGCGGATGACCTCGTGACAGGGGATGTGGGAATGCCCGAAGATGATCACGTCCGCCCGGTCGAACTCGTCCCGGACGCGGGCGGCGATGCCCGTGGGAGCACCCCGTCCATGCGTCACCCCGATCCTCCTGCCCGCCGCGTCGCACACGGCGCGGCGCGGCAAGGCCATCCGCACCCTCAGCGAGTCCATGTTGCCGTGGACGGCCCTGACCTCGTTCAGCGACCGCAGACCATCAAGGACGGCTGTCTCAGTGAAGTCCCCGGCGTGGACGATCAGGTCCGCCTCCGCCAGCGCTTTCAGCATCGGGGCCGGGAGCTCCTCCAGGGACCCGACGTGAGTATCGGAGAGGACGGCAATTCTCATCGCCAGGCCCCGCCTTCTACCGCCCCGCCGCGTGGCGGCCGGCAAGGTAGCCAAAGACCATCGACGGGCCGATGGTGGCCCCCGCCCCGGCGTAGGAGTTCCCCATCACCGATGCCGAGCAGTTGCCCGTGGCATAGAGCCCTTCTATCGGCGACCCGTCCCCGCGGAGCACCCGGGCTTCCTGGTCCGTCACCAGGCCGCCCTTGGTGCCCAGGTCCCCCGGCCAGAGCTCAAAGGCCCAGTACGGAGGCTTGTCCAGGGGGGCCAGGCAGGGATTGGGCCGCACCGACGGGTCGGCGTAGAAGCGGTCGATGGCCGCGTCGCCCTTGCGGAAGTCCAGGTCCAGGCCCGTGGCGGCATACCGGTTGAGCTTCTCCACCTCGGCCGCCAGCCCCTTCGGGTCGATGCCGCACTCGCCGGCCAGGCCCTCTATGCTGTCCGCCACCTTCAGGAAGCCGCTGGCGATGAACCTCCGGCCGCTGGTCCCGGGCATTATGGGACCGGCCGGGTACTTCTTCCGAAAACGCCCGTCCATGATGAAGTAGGCCGGTATGGCCCCGTCACCTCTGCCGTGGCTGGCGTACTGGTTCTTGACCACATCGATATAGGGGGCCGCTTCGTTGGTGAAGCGCTGGCCCCGCCGGTTCACGATCATGCAGCCGGGCAGCGAGCGGTCGACGATGCTCATGTTGGGCAGCTCGCACCCCGGCGCCACGCTCGTGGGCATCCACCAGGCGTCGTCCATGAGGTCCACCGCGGCGCCCACCTCCAGGCCCATCCGTATGCCGTCACCGTGATCGGCCGGGCAGGCCACCGTCCAGGCGTCCGAAACGGGCGGGGCCTGGTACTGCTCCCGCATGGCCCGGTTCCGGGCGAAACCGCCGGCGGCCTGGATGACGCCCTTCCTGGCCCGCACCCGAAGGCGCTGCCCGGCCCTGACGGCCTCGATGCCAGCCACGCGGCCGTCCTCGATGATCAGGTGCTCTCCGGCCGTGTCCAGCCAGAGCGCGATGCCGCGGTCCGCCAGGGAGAGACGCAACCGGCCGATCAGGGCATTCCCCAGCGTCAGCCGGGTGTCGGCCTTCGCCAGGCTGCGCCAGGGATTGAGGCAGTAGGCGGCCACGATCCGGGCGGCCGCGGCCCGGCCCCTGAGCGAGGCATCGACCATCCGATGGGCATCGGCGGCGGTGGCCATCATCCTCCCGAACAGCCGGGCCTGGCTGGGCAACGGCTGCATCTCCGCCCACAGGCGGCCCAGCCTCCTGGCGCTCATGGGCATGGCCTCGATGGTGCGCCCGCCTCCCGGGCGGGCGCCGGGCAGGGCGGGGTAGTAGTCGGAGTAGCCCGCCACCAGCTGGAACCGGACCCGGGACTTGGCCTGAAGGTCCCGGAGCATCTCCGGGGCCGCGCTCACGTAGGCCCGCAGCCGCCCCTCGGGAACCCGGCCGGCCGTCACCGCGACCAGGTACGCCAGCGCCTCATCCGGCGAGTCGGACAGCCCGGCCCGCTCCGCCAGGTGATTGCCGGGGACCCAGATGGAGCCGCCGGACATGGCAGTGGAACCGCCGTAGAGGCGGCCCTTCTCGATGACCAGAACCTCGGCCCCGCTGTCGCCGGCCGACAGGGCCGCCGTCATGCCCCCGCCACCCGACCCCACCACCAGCACATCCGTGGTGTGGACCCACCCCTTGTCCATCGGATACCCCC
This sequence comes from uncultured Chloroflexota bacterium, assembly GCA_937860285.1. Taxonomy (GTDB): domain Bacteria; phylum Chloroflexota; class Dehalococcoidia; order UBA2247; family RBG-13-53-26; genus JAFGCL01. Next base: position 7,031 of record CALMBS010000048.1, on the reverse strand, counting down.
TTTCGGACGCCGGCCGGGACTACTGGCCGCTGCCGGTGCTGCCGCCGCCACCGTTGGTGCCGGTGCTGCTGCCACTCCCACCACCACCGGTCTTGCTGCCGCCACCGCCGTTTCCGCGGCCCAGGTGCATCAGCGCACCCATGCCCACCACGAAAATGAGGCTGCCGATGAGGACCAGCACCCAGAAGTCCCCCCAGCCCCCCCAGAGCGCCAGGATGGCCATCAGGCCCCCTGCCAGGGCCATGGCCAGGCCAATCCATCTCAGGGTCATGTCAAAAACCTCCCAGGTCAAATGAACCTTGCGTTTCGACTACGCGCCCGGCCACCTCCATATCGCCCCAGTTCGGGCCGGCCTTCACGTCGACCCTCAGGGGAACGGAGAGCTTCATGGCCCCGGCCATGACGTCCCTGAGCAGGGACGCCGCCTGGTCCGCTTCCTCCCGGGGCGATTCCAGCAGCAGATCGTCGTGGACCTGCAGGATCAGCCGGCTCTTCAGCCCGCGCCGGTCGATCTCTGCCTGCAGGTTGACCATGGCCACCTTGATGATGTCCGCCGCCGTCCCCTGGACCGGCATGTTGATGGCCATGCGCTCCGCGGCCTCTCTCACCTGCCGGTTGCCCGAGTCGAGGTCGGGGATGTAACGCCTCCGGCCCATCAGTGTCTCCACGTAGCCCCGGTCTCTGGCCTTCCGCCTGGTGGTGTCCAGGTAGCTCTTGACGCCGGGATACCGCTCGAAGTAGGCGGCTATGAACCGGGCCGCCTCGCTCCGGGTGAGCTCGGTGGCCTGCTCCAGCCCGTAGTCGCTCATGCCGTAGATGATGCCGAAGTTGACCACCTTGGCCACGCGGCGCATGTCAGGGGTGACCTGGCCGATGGCCACGGCAAACACCTCCGAGGCGGTGGCGGCATGGATGTCCTTGTCCTCCCGGAAGGCCGACAGCAGACGCGCGTCCTGCGAGAGGTGAGCCAGGATGCGCAGCTCGATCTGCGAGTAGTCCGCGCTGACCAGGAGGCACGACGGCGCGGCCACGAAGGCCTGCCGCACCTGCCGGCCCAGCTCGCCCCGTATGGGGATGTTCTGCAGGTTCGGCTCGCTGGAGGACAGGCGGCCGGTGGCCGTGGCTGCCTGATTGAAGGTGGTGTGCAGCCGGCCCGTCCGGGGATCGACCAGGGCCGGCAGGGCATCGACGTAGGTGGAGCGCAGCTTGGCCAGCTGCCGGTATTCCAGGATCAGCTTCACGATGGGGAAGGATGTCTTCAGCCCCTCCAGGACCGAGGCCTCCGTGGAGTAGCCGCTCTTGGTCTTCTTCCCTCCGGGGAGGTGCAGGTCACCGAACAGCACGGTGCCCAGCTGCTGCGGCGAGTTGAGGTTGAAGCGGCGGCCGGCCAGCGCGTAGACCTGCTCCTCCAGAGACGCCAGCTGCCCGCCCAGGCTCTGTGACAGCTGCCGAAACAGCCCGGTGTCCAGCGCCAGGCCGTTCTGCTCCATGCGGGCCAGCACCGGCACCAGGGGCATCTCCACCTCGGTGAAGAGCTTCGTCAGCTCCTTCTGCGAGAGCTCGCCCGCGAGGAGCGGCCACAGGCGGTCGATGGCCCGCACCTCGGCGGACAGGGTCCTGGCCCTCTCCTCGGTGCTCACCTCCGTGAAGAGCCCCCGCTTGGCGGGCGGCGGTGGCGCCGCCACCTCCACCCCCAACCTGGCGAGGGCCAGCGAGGGCAGCTCCGCTCCCTTCTCGCCCAGCAGGTACGCGGCGATCATGGTGTCGAACTCCATCGGGCCCAGGGCCAGCCCGTGGCCGGCCAGCGCCTTGACGGCCTCCTTGCCGTCGTGAAACACCTTGCCAACCCCGCGGCCAGTCAGCAGGGGGCGCAGCCGCTCCAGGGCCGGCTGCAGAGCCAGCCCGTCGCCGCCGAAGGCCAGGTAGAAGATCTCGCCGGACGGGATGCCCAAGGCCACTCCGACCACCTCAAGGCCCTCCCGGTCGCGCGGCTCGGCCGCCACGCGGACGATCAGGGACCGGGACTCCGACAGCCTGGCCGCGGCCTGCTCCAGGGCTGCCGTCGTGTTCACCAGCGTGTGCCGGACCTCCTCAGCTGGCATGCTCGCCGGCTCCCTGTCCCCGACCACCCCCAGGTCGGGCAGCCGGCTGAGGACCTTGAAGAACTCCAGGTCACGGAAGAGCTGCACCACCGCGTCGCGGTCGTAGCCCGCAGCGCGGCAGCCCTCGAGGTCGAAAGAGATCGGGACGTCCGTGACGATGGTGGCCAGCCTCCGGCTCTGCCGCGCCTGCGCCTCATGGGCCCGGAGCGTTTCCCGGAGCTTGTCCGGCGCCACCTCGCCGATGTGCTGGTAGATGCCGTCCACGCTGCCGAACTGCTGGACCAGCCTGGCCGCCGTCTTGGGTCCGATGCCGGGCACCCCGGGGATGTTGTCGGACGGGTCGCCCTGCAGCCCTTTCAGGTCGGGGACCTGATCCGGATGGACGCCGTACTTCTCCAGCACCGAGCTCGGATCGCAGAGGGTGGAGGCTACGAAGCCCCGCTGCGGCAGCAGCACCTTCGCCCTGTCGGAGACCAGCTGCAGCTCATCGTTGTCGCCGGTCACGATAATGGTGTTGATGCCCCGGGCCGCGGCCTGGCGGGAGATGGTCCCGATGATGTCATCGGCCTCGTAGCCATCCATCTCGAAGATGGGTATATTGAAGGCCCGCACCACCTCCCGGACGCGCCCCAGCTGGCGCACCAGCCCATCAGGGGCCTTGGGCCGCTGGGCCTTATACTCCTCGAACTCGAGGTGCCTGAAGGTGGGGGAGGGGCGGTCGAAGGCCATGGCCAGGTGAGTGGGGCGCAGGTCCTGGAGCACCTTCAGGAGCATGAGGACGAAGCCATAGACGGCCCCGGTCGGCTCTCCGGTCTTGCTGGCGGAGAGGGGCGGCAGGGCGTGAAAGGCCCGGTGCACCAGGGCATGAGCGTCAAAGAGAACCAGCAGAGGCTCATCCACAGGGCTATCCTCCGGTCGCGGCTGACGCCTTATTCTACTCGAACGCCAGCGGGCGAACAAACCGCGGGGGACCGGCCCGCGGCGCTTCTCACCGGCCGCGGCCGTGGGCAGTGGGGGCAGTGGCGCCTGGGCCCCGTTTGACGGTCCCGCGAGGGCGCGCCTATACTTTTCGATTGGGGGTGCAAGCCGGTCCCGGACGATTTGTCGCCGTTGGAGCGAATGGTGGAACCACCTTCGGAGGGGCGAGGGTGACCGAGATGGGATGGGACGACAGATGACGAGATTCCTGAATGCTCTGGCGGCCCTGCTGTTTGGCCTGGGGATACTGGTCTTCGCCGTCGGGCTGTTCTCCGACCGCCTGGGCTGGCAGACCGGCCTGATTTGCATGGTGGCGTTCTGGGTGGCGGCTTTCGCCCTGCGGGTCTTCCTGGTCTCCAAGAACGAGTAGCCCGGCCATCCGGAAACACACCGGCCGGAGCAAGAAGGCCATTGAAGCTGTACCGCGTCAGCGTCCCCTCCGCCTTTGGCGAGGTCTTCATACTCTGGCGGGATGGCGCCGATGGACCAAGGGTCCATCGCGTGCTCCTGCCCGGAGAGACCGGCCCTGAGCCCCGGCTCCTTCCTCCGGGCCAAACCTGCCATCCGGCAACGTCAAGCCCGGCCATGGAGGGGCTGGCGGACCGGGTGCGCCGCTTCCTCACCGGCGAGGCCGTGTACTTCCCCATCAGCCTCATCGACCTCGGGCAGTGCTCCGGCTTCCAGAGAAGGGTGCTCCTGGCGGAGTACGGGATACCGAGGGGCCGGGTGAGCACGTACGGCCGCCTGGCCGCGGGCCTGGGAGCGCCGGGCGCCACCAGGGCGGTGGGCACGGCTCTGGCCCGGAATCCCTTCCCCATCATCATCCCCTGCCACCGCACTGTCAGGTCCAACGGCGACCCGGGCGGATTCCGGGGAGGCGCTGCCATGAAGCGGGCCCTGCTGGGGCTGGAGGGGGTGGAGCTCACGCCGGCGGGGAAGGTGCCCGCCCGGTTCTTCTGCTGAAGCGGGCGGCCCCAATTGCCAGCCGAAGCCTCTTCGTCTACTATGGGCCCGGAAGGAGGCATCATGGAGTACCGGAACCTGGAGTTCGACATCCGCGACCATGTGGGCTGGCTGACGCTGAACCGGCCGGACCATGGCAACGCCGTGTCGCTGGAGATGGTCCAGGAGCTGCGCCAGTTCTTCGCCGGCCTGGAGCAGGACCTGGATATCCGCATCGTCGTCCTGCGCGGCGCCGGAAAGCACTTCTGCACCGGCCTGGACCTCATGTCCAGCTTCGGATCGGGGCCCAGCGAGATCAACCCGGCAGCCGGGCTGGCGCCCAGCAGGTTTGACCCCCGCGGCTGCCGCATCCTCTGGGACTTCAGCGACGTGGTGGTCAAGATGAGGCAGGCCCCGCAGCCGATCGTGGCCTCCATGACCGGCTCAGCCCTGGGGGCCGGCATGGGCATAGCCCTGGCCTGCGACATCCGCCTGGCGGCCCGGTCGGCCCGCCTCAATGTGGGGGCCCCCCGCATCGGCTTCTCCGGAGGGGAGATGGGGATGTCCTACTTCCTGCCCCGCCTCATCGGCCTGTCCAAGGCGGCGGAGTACATGTACACCGCGCGCTGGATCGATGCCCCGACCGCCGAGCGCATCGGGCTGATCTCCAGGGCCGTGCCCGACGACCAGCTGGCCCGGGCCACCGAGGACCTGGTCCAGGAGATGCTCAACGTCTCACCCTTCGCCCTGAGGATGACCAAGGAGGTCCTCTACGCCAACGTGGATGCCCCCAGCCTGGAGCAGGCCGCCAAGCTCGAGAACCGCACCCAGCTCATGTGCGGCTTCACTCAGGATGCCATGGAGGCCATCAGGGCGGTCTACGTCGAGAAGCGCCGCCCGGTGTACCAGGACAAGTAGGCCCTAGAGCAGCCGGGCCGCCTCGTCGGCCAGCGGGGGCAGTATCTCGCCCGTCCTCCCCTGGAGGAGGCAGTCGGAGATTCCCTGCCGCGTCAGGGGGGTGGGCTCGGCGTTGACCTCGATGATCTTCACGGCGGGCCGTCCCGGGCCCCTCCTCCGGGCCATGGCCGGCAGCGCGGCGAAGGGATAGACCACGGCCGATGTGCCGCAGATGAGCATGACATCGCACTCCATGGCCTCTGACTCCGAAGCATCCATCACATCGGACGGGATGGGCTCCCCGAAGTGGACCACATCGTACTTCAGGGGCCGGCCGCAGGTGCATAGCGGAGGCAGCTCCTCCAGCGAGTACTTTTCGAGGGCGAACCTCGAGCCGCAGGAGAGGCACCGCAGCTTTTCCACGGTACCATGGTAGTGCAGCACCCTCCGGGTCCCGGCCTTCTCGTGGAGGCCGTCGACGTTCTGGGTGATGGTGCACTTGACGATGCCCAGCTGCTCCAGGCGGGCGATGGCATGGTGCCCGGGGTTAGGGGCCACCTGGCGCATCTGGGCGTAGAAGTCGCTGCCGCTGCCCACGGTGCCCAGCATCTCCTTCCAGTAGGCCACGGGATCGGAGAGGAACGTGTCGTACCTCTGGTAGGCCTGGGCCTCGGCCCGCGGGTTGGTGGTCCAGATGCCCTTCGGCCCCCGGAAATCCGCCACGCCGGACTCGGTGGACACGCCGGCGCCGGTCAACACTATGGCGTGGCTGGAGGCCGCCAGATCACGGGCGGCTTGTCTGATGAGCTCGTCCATCCTCAGTCCGGTCAAGACAGTATAGGCTGCGGTTCCCCGGGTGTCGAGGGAGCCCGTCTCCCCGCCGCGGCGCCGGCCCGGGCGTACGGGGACTTGATTTCCGCCCGCCGGCCGGGGTCTAATGGACCCTGGCTCCCGGTCGGCCGGGAGCCGGTTCGCAGACCCGCATCCAGATCGAGGGCATGCCGGTGAAGAAGCTCTTTTCGCTGTTGCTGCTGGCGCTGATAGCGTCCGGCATCTGCGGCCTACTCTGGCCGCGGGCCACCGTGCTGGCCGGCACCGGTGAGATCGCCTTCGTCGAGGCCCAGGTCGACCTGGGCGGGGACGGCTCGGCGGTCGTAGCCTACACCGTGCAGTGGCGGGTGACGTCCGGGATCCTCCACGGGTTCTACTTCTGGGAGCAGGACAACCTCCAAATAGGAACGGTCTCCGCGGACTCTTACGCCCTGGACTCGGAGGGCAACCGCTACGGGCTCAGTATCACCGAGATCGGAGCGAACAGGCTGGACATTGTCCTGGAGGACGACCAGGGGGTCTCCTCCGGGAGCGTCACCTACTTCTTCTGGTTCACCACCAGCTTCGCCGACGCCGGGTATGTCGCGCCAACCACCTCCGAGAACGGCACGGACCTGGTGGTCTTCAACTGGTCACCGATGGTGTGGGAAGAGGCGCCGGACCAGGACCATTACACCCTGAAGGTACTCACGCCGTACGTCCTGCCCGCCGGTGTGGACCCCCGCTCGCACGTGGAGCAGAGCGGGCTGGTGCTCACTGAGGCCTTCATGAACCGGGAATACCTCATAGACTACCAGCGGGGAGAGGGGGACCGGCTGCGCCTCGTCTTCCACAAGGACCGCCCGGGCCAGAGCTATCACATGCAGACCCAGTTCTACCTCCCCGCCGGGTGGTTCGAGCTCCCCGCCGGAGGCACCACCCCCGATGGAGGGACCTCCGGGGAGACATGGGGCGACAGGGCGGGAAGGGTCCTGCCCTGGGCGGGCGAGCTCATCCTCACGGTGGCCTTCTATTTCGTCGTGACCGCCAAGCACCGCTCCATGGTCTCGGCCCACCGGGGCCTGGACCAGGTGCGCTGGGAGAACCTGGACTGGACGCCGCCCAAGCTCATCCTGTCGAACTTCCGGGTGCCGGGCAAGGTGTGCACCGACCTCACGCCTCTCGAGGCCGCCTTCTACCTGGAGATTCCATTCAAGCAGATCGTCAGCGCCATGGTCCAATCGCTGGTGGCGGAGGGATACCTGAAGGTCATCTACACCACCCCCGTCCTCCACGCCAGAG
>CALMBS010000047.1 GCA_937860285.1 uncultured Chloroflexota bacterium | reverse complement strand
TTGGCTCCCCGAGCTGGATTCGAACCAACAACCTAGCGGTTAACAGCCGCCCGCTCTACCGTTGAGCTATCGGGGAACCCGGCGCCGTCGACCGGCGCGTGTCTATTTTACAACAACTGCCCGGTCAGGCGAAAGCGCGGGTGCGGCGGCCCGCCAGTTTCTCCACCTCGATGACGCAGATCGCTGGCAGAGAGACCGCCACTATCATCGGCCACCAGGAGGCCGGAAACGGCTCCACCTTCAGGGGGTTGAAGCTCACCAGGGGCAGAGCGTAGACGATAAGCAGGTGCAGGGACACCGTGGCCGCAATGCCCAGGATCAGCCAGCGGTTGGAGAACGGGTTCATGGAGAAGACGGACTGGCTCAAGGACCTGGCGGTGATCAGGTAGAGGACGTGCACCATCATCACGGTCATGAAGGCGGCCGTCTGCGCCTGGGTCAGCCGTACCTCGTCCGTTATGGCCTCTCCGTTCACTGAAGCGGCGCCGAAGTGGTAGAAGACGAAGAACGCCGCCGCGGCCATCACCATGGAGACCAGCCCCACCTTTCTGAAGAAGACGGCGTCGGCTATGGGCCTCCGGGGGTCGATGGGCGGCCGGTCCAGCAGGCCCTTCTCGCGGGGCTCCCACAGCAGCGGCAGCGCCAGGGCGACGGCGTCGTAGAGGTTGATCCACAGGATCTGGACGGGGGAGAGCGGCAGCCGGGCGCCGAAGACCGGCAGCAACGGGGCCAGCAATATGGCCGCCAGTATGAGGAAGGCCTGGCCCCCGTTGGTGGGCAGGGTGTAGAGGATGACCTTGCGGATGTTGTTGAAGACGTGCCGGCCCTCCTCGACGGCCGCCACGATGGTGGCGAAGTTGTCGTCCACCAGGATCATGTCCGAGGCTTCCTTGGTGACGGCGGTCCCCTTGATGCCCATGGCGATCCCCAGGTCGGCCGCCTTCAGGGCCGGAGCGTCGTTGACTCCGTCGCCGGTCATGGCTACGACATGGCCCTGCCGCCTGAGCTGCGCGGCTATCCGGTACTTGTGCTCCGGGGACACCCTGGCATAGACCGAGACCTCCTCGACCAGCCCTGCCAGCTCATCGTCATCCATTCGTGACAGCTGCTCGCCCGTGAGCACGCGGCCGTTGTCCGAGATGCCCAGCCGTGCGGCGATGGCGGTGGCCGTGGCGGCATGGTCCCCGGTGATCATGGCCACCCGTATGCCGGCCCTTCTGCACCTGGCCACGGCCTCGATGGCCTCCTCTCGCGGCGGGTCGATCATTCCCTGAAGGCCGAGGAAGACCAGGTCTTGAAGGTCGTCGTTCGACAGGGCTGTGTGGTGGGTGGGGACCCGCTTCATGGCCAGCCCCAGCACCCGGAGGGCATCCGCGGCCATGCTGTCGGCGGCGGCGAGCACGTGGCCCGTATCCAGCGGCGAGATATCCCCATCGGTCATCTGGCTGGCGCACATGGCCAGCAGCCTCTCCGGGGCCCCCTTCACGTATATGACATTGTCCAGGGTATCGCGATGAAGGGTAGCCATGAACTGCTGCCGGGATTCGAAGGGGATCTCGTCCAGCCTGGAGGAGGATTCCCGGGCCAGGCCGGCTTTGGCCGCCGCCACCACCAGGGCCCCTTCTGTCGGGTCCCCCAGCATCTCCCAGGTCCCGGAGTTCTCCCTCAGGACGGCATTGTTGCAGAGCAGGCCCGCCGTGAGGGTGGACGCCAGGTCGGTCTCTCCCCCGGCCTCGACCGGCCGGCCGTCCCGGACGAATTCACCTTGCGGGGCGTAGCCGGCGCCGCTGATGTCATAGGTCTTTCCTCCGCAGTGGACTCTGACCACGGTCATCTCGTTCCTGGTAAGGGTGCCTGTCTTGTCGGAGCATATGACGGTCGCCGACCCCAGCGTCTCAACGGCGGGGAGCCTCCTGACGAGGGCGTTTCTGCCCGCCATGGCCTTGGCGCCGAAGGCCAGAGCTATGGTCAGGATGGCGGGCAAGCCCTCGGGGATGGCGGCTACCGCCAGCGCCACGGAGGCCAGGAAAGCGTCCACCAGGTTGTAGTCGCCCAGGGTGGCGCCCAGGACGAGGTTGACGCCGGAGAGCAGCAGGACCGCCACGATGATGAACCGGGTGAACTTGCCTACCTTGCGCATCAGGGGGGCCTGGGTGTCCGCAACGGACCTCTTCATCAGCGTGGCTATCTTGCCCAGCTCCGTCTTCTCGGCGGTGGCCACCGCGAATCCTCTGCCGGCGCCCCGCACCACGAAGGTCCCGCTGAAGGCCAGGGAGTGCTGGTCGGCGGGGGACAGGCCGGACCCGGTCTGGGCGCCAGTGTCCTTCTCGACAGGGACGGACTCCCCGGTGAGAGCTGCCTCGTCCGTGCTCAGGTTCCTGGCGTAGAACAGGCGCAGGTCGGCCGGGATGACCGCCCCCTCGTCCAGGATCACGACGTCGCCGGGGACCAGCTCCCGGGCCGGGATCTGCCTGGGCTCGCCGTCGCGAAGGACGGTGGCCTCGGGCACCATCATGCCGGTCAGGGCCTCCATTGAGGCCTCCGCCTTGCCCTCCTGGACAAAGCCGATCACGGCGTTGGCGATGACGACGGCCATGATTACGGCGGTGTCGGTCCAGTGCTGCAGCAGGGCGGTGACCAGGGCGGAAGCGAGCAGGAGATAGATGAGTGCGCTGCGGAACTGCAGCAGGAAGCGGACCAGGGCGCTGGTCTTCTTGAACTTGATTTCGTTGTAGCCGTACCTGGCCAGACGCTCGGCGGCCTCGGCGGAGTTGAGGCCGGCCTCCGACGCGGACAGGGCTGCAGCCGCCTGGGCGGCGGACTGCTGGTACCATTCCTGGCCTGCTGATTGCGGTTGAGACGGGAGCGTCATGGTGTTCTGTTCCGGCTTCTGTATCGGGCGCCGCACCCCTGCCTGATTCTACAGCATCTTGTGGATGCAGCGGAAGGCATATTGACAAAGGGGCGGCCCGCTGCTATTATGTAAGTAATCATATACTTACTTACAGCGGCCGTCAATCGGGTCCGCGGCAGTGCCAGGGACAGGCAAGCCCGGCGGGCCGGGGTCCGCCCCAGGCCCATCCGGGTGGCGCCAACCGGTGCCGCCTTCGGGGGGGCTGGTGGAGATCGGGAAATCACGAAGGAGGTGACACATGTTCAAGAAGATCCTTATATGCCTCGACGGGTCCGGTTTCGCGGAGCAGGTGATCCAGTACGCCCTGGATGTGGCCCTGAAGTACTCGGCCCGGGTCGTACTGCTGCAGGCTGTTCCGCCGGCGGTGCCGATCACGCCAGGGGTTTCCGTGAAGACCTCCCAGTCGCTGGAGCACAGCGCGCTGGGCTACCTGGAGGGAGTGGCCTCCTCGATGAAGATGGGTGGACTGGCGGTGGACTGCGTGACCGCAGCCGGGGCGCCGGGGGAGACCATCATACGGTACGCGAAAGAGAACCAGATTGACCTGATTGCGATGTCCACCAACGGGCGGGGCGGGCTGGGCCAGACCCTGTTCGGGAGCGTCGCGCAGCAGGTGGTGAAGGAATCGGGGTTGCCGATCCTTCTTGTCCGGCCCAGTGGCGGCTAGGCTCCGCCATCGGAGGAAGCTGTGAGGAGGGTGGCAGAGATGGCTGTTTGTGCAAGGTATGGCAGGATTGAGATACCGTCAATAGGGCGAGAGGAACCGGTCTTCATTCTTCGAGCGGAGGACATCCTGGCGGGAGATGCCATCAGGATGTACAAGCTGCTGGCGGAAGCACATGGCTGCGACCTCGGGGAGGTCGTCGAGCGCCAGATTCGCCTGTTCAGCGAATGGCCGGGTGAGAAGTCGCTGCCCGGCCGGCGTCCGGCCGGCGCCCGGTGAGAGAGGCGAATGGGAGGGGTGGTCAATGATAACACGTCGAGCATACGTCAGCTTCCCCGGGGTAGTGAGGTCCACCAGACCGTCGACGCTGTGGTGGCGCCGGAGGCTGCGGGTGTGGGATGACCTCACGGCGCGGCTGTTGGCGCCGTAGTGGCGTTGGCAGCCCGCCTTTTCCCGGACGGCCCATGGTTCGGGTTGTCGCCAGCGTCGCCAGCGTCACCTTTGACAAAGCGGCGGCGCAGACTATACTTGAATCCGGGTCTGTGGCGGACCGTTCCGGCCGGAGGGTCCGGGTCTCCGGGATGGTCAGGGACTCTCGGTTTCAGGAGTCAACAAGGTGACCGTAGCCGGGCAGGCGGCTCCCTCCGACTTCATCAGGGACATTATTGACGAGGACATCCGGACCGGCAAGTACGGCGGCCGGGTGCATACCAGGTTTCCCCCCGAGCCCAACGGCTACCTGCACATCGGCCACGCCAAGTCCATCTGCCTGAACTTCGGCATCGCCGCGCAGTACGGCGGCCTGTGCAACCTTCGCTTCGACGACACCAATCCCACCAAGGAGGAGCGGGAGTACGTCGAATCCATCCTGGACGCCGTGCGGTGGCTGGGTTTCGACTGGGGGGACCGTCTGTACTACGCCTCGGACTACTTCCAGCAGATGTACGAGTATGCCGTGCAGCTCATCAAGGCCGGCCTGGCCTACGTGGACGACCTGAATGCCGACGAGATGAGGGAGTACCGGGGCACGCTGACGCAGCCCGGAAGGGAGAGCCCCTTTCGCGGCCGCTCCGTGGAGGAGAACCTGGACCTGTTCGCCAGGATGGCGGCCGGAGAGTTCCCGGACGGCGCCCGGGTGCTGCGGGCCAGGATCGACATGGCGTCTCCCAACCTGAACCTGCGGGACCCGGTGCTGTACCGCATCCTTCACGCCGAGCACCACCGCAGCGGAAACCGCTGGTGCATCTACCCCATGTACGACTGGGCGCACGGTCTCGAGGACTCGATCGAGCGGATCACGCATTCGATCTGTACCCTGGAGTTCGAGGACCACCGGCCCCTCTACGACTGGTTCCTGGAGAAGCTGGGCGTGTATCGCCCGCAGCAGATAGAGTTCGCCAGGCTCAACCTGACCTACACGGTGATGAGCAAGCGCAAGCTGCTGCAGCTGGTCGAGGGCCGGCATGTCTCCGGGTGGGACGATCCCCGCCTGCCGACCATCGCGGGCCTGCGCCGCCGCGGGTACACCCCGGCCTCCATCCGCGAGTTCTGCGACCGCATTGGCGTGGCCAAGACGGAGAGCACCATCGACGTGTCCCTGCTGGAGCATTGCATCCGGGAGGACCTGAACAGGACGGCCCCCCGGGTCATGGCGGTGCTGAACCCGCTCCGGGTGGTCATCGACAACTACCCCGAGGACCGGATCGAGGAGGTGGAGGCCGTCAACAATCCCGAGGACCCTGCGGCCGGCAAACGCAAGGTGCCCTTCTCCCGGGTGCTGTACATCGAGAGGGACGACTTCCGGGAGGCGCCGCCGGCCAAATTCTTCCGCCTGGCCCCGGGGCGCGAGGTGCGCCTGCGCTACGCGTACCTGATCACCTGCGTGGGCGTCACCAGGGACCCGGCCACGGGTGAGATAACGGAGCTGCACTGCACCTATGACCCGGCCACGCGGGGCGGCGACGCCCCGGACGGGCGCAAGGTGAAGGGCACCATCCACTGGGTCTCGGCCCCCAATGCCATGCGGGCCGAGGTGCGGCTGTACGACCGCCTGTTCACCGTGGAGAACCCGGGGGATGTCGAAGAGGGCTGCGAGAGCGTGCTCAACCCGAAGGCCCTGGAGGTGGTGATGGCGTACCTGGAGCCCAGCCTGGCTTCGGCCGTCCCGGGCAGCCGGTACCAGTTCGAACGCCTGGGCTACTTCTGCGTCGACACCCGGGACTACTCGGCGGTGAAGCCGGTCTTCAACCGGACCGTGGCCCTCCGCGATTCGTGGGCCAAGATCGAGAAGCAGCTCTGACCCGGCGGTCGCCCGGCGGCGCGCTTCGGCGGCTCAGTCACGCCGGGAGGGCAGCCTCGAGACCGTTTCCAGTGCCTCCAGCAGATCGGCGGGCAGCGGCGCCTCGAACTCCATGTACTGGCCGCTGCCGGGCAGCCTGAACCCCAGCTTCCAGGCGTGGACGAACTGCCGGCCCAGCCAGTCGACCTTTACCCCGTACACGGCGTCTCCCACCACCGGCCATCGCCGGTGCCAGAAGTGGACCCGGATCTGGTGGGTGCGGCCGGTGAGGAGCGTGGCCTCCACCAGCGAGTAGCCGTGGAAGCGCCTGGCAACCCGGTACAGGGTGCGCGAGGGCCGGCCGCTCTCGATGATGGCCATTCTCTGGCGGTCTCTGGGGTGCCGGCCAATCGGGGCCTCGATGGCGCCTTCGTCCGGGGACGGATGGCCCTGGACCAGCACCTGGTACTTCTTCAGCATCCGGCGCCCCTTGAACTGCGCCACCAGGTGCAACTGGGCGGCCTTGTTCTTGGCCACCACCATGGCCCCGGACGTGTCCCTGTCCAGCCGGTGTACCACTCCCGGCCGGACCGAGCTCTCGATGCCGGAGATCTCGGGGCAGTGGGCCAGGACGGCGTTCATCAGGGTGTGGCGCGGATGCCCGGGGGCGGGATAGACCGTCAGGCCGGCCGGCTTGTTGACCACCAGGATGTCCCGGTCCTCGTACAGTATGGCCAGGGGCACGGCCTCCGGGACCAGCTCCGGGGACGGCTCCGGCGGCGGGATGACCACCGCGATGACATCTCCGGCCCTCACTTTGCGGCTGGGCTTGGCGGGCTGGCCGTTGACCAGCACCAGGCCTTCGTCGATCAGCCTCTGCACCAGGGCGCGCGAAAGGCCTTCGCCGGACTGGCTGATGAAGAGGTCGAGGCGGACGTCGGACCTGTCCGCGGTCAGGGACAGCCGCCGGGCGGCGGGACCGCCGGTCACGGGCTCCTGGCGTCCTTGGGAGACCACAGTCTGAACAGGGCCACCACGCATATGATGATCGCTGCCAGGATGAAGACGTCCGCCAGGTTGAAGGTGAACCACTTGATGTCGCGCACGATCCTCACGTCCACGAAATCGGTGACCCAGCCGAACCGGAGCCGGTCTATCCAGTTGCCCAGGGTGCCGCCGACGAAGAGCCCCACCGCGAGGTTGGTGGCCCGGCCCTTGAAGGGCCCTTTCCAGAAGTAGGCGGCCAGGACACCGATCACCAGTGCCACAGGCATGGACACCTCCAGCCAGAAAGGCGCCGGGATTCCGAAGATGATGTTGTCGTTGCTGACGTGGCCGAAGGCGATGAACACGTGGTCCGGTATAGGGTCATCGACCGGGATGGAGCTGGTGATGGCCAGCTTGGTCAGCTGGTCCACGGTCAGCGCGGCGAGGGCGGTGCAGAAGAGCACCAGCAGGGCCCGCCGGTCATGCCGCATTGGAGGAAGATGCATAGTCTACCCGTTCAAGGTCGAGTCACCCGGCGGCGTGCGCGGCTGGCCCCCGGCCGTTCTTCGGGGACACAGGCCAAAGACCGCCACCACGAAGACTGCGATGCCCGCCAGGATGGCGATGTCCGCCACGTTGAAGGTAAACCAGTGGACATCGCCCCTGAGCTGCACGTCGATGAAATCTGTGACCCCGGGGAAGCGCAGCCGGTCCACCCAGTTGCCGAGGGTTCCGCCCATGAAGAGGCCGATGGAAACCGCCACCGCCCGGCCTAGGTGGGGGCGGTACCAGTAGTACGCTGCCATGACCCCCAGGCCCAGGACCAGCGGCATGGCGATGGCGAACCACCGCGGCGCGCTCAGCCCGAAGATGATGCCGTCGTTGGTCACGTTCACCAGCCGGAAGGCTCCATGCTCGGGAACGGCTTCATTCGGGCCGATGTTGTGCCTGACCAGCTCCTTGGTGAGCTGGTCGGCGGCCAGCACGGCCATGCCGGAGATCAACAGCACCAGCGGGGCGCGGCTATCTTGTCTCATATGCACCGAATGAGCCCAGTGCCGGCAAGAGGCGAAATCGCCTGAACCGCTGTCTACCTGCCGGGGAATCTCCCCTTGATGTTCCTCGACTGCTGCGCTTTGCAGTTCAGGCAGAGGTTCGCCTGTGGCAGGACCTCCAGCCGCTCGATCTCGACCGCGCGGCCGCACGTGTCGCAGGTCCCGTACGTACCCTTCTCGAACTTGCGGAGGGCATGTTCAATCTCGGACAGGGTGCCCATCAGGCGCTTCTCGACGGCCAGGCGCTTCTCCAGCTCGAAGGCCTCGGAGGCCCCTTCCTCCTTCTTGCCGTACGGGCTGCCCTCCTTCATCTCGCCGACGGCCGGGGCCGACGCGCGGAGCTGCTCCAGCTGCCTGAGCAGCCTGTCCCGCTCCTCCTTCAGCCGTTGCAGCAGCTCGTCAAACGTGATTGGCATTTCTTCTGTCCTCGGGGTGTGCCGCAGCCCCATCGATCCAGGTGTATGGATGCTGCCGCCGCACACAAAGACACGAACAGCCCCGTAGAAGAAGCTGTTGTATTGTCCGCATTCTATCCCTGTTCATGAGAATAGTCAAGATGTTGTGGGAACGCCTGATTCGCACTACGATAGGAGTGCCATGGTCGCCGTCGAGAGAAGCCCTCTGCGCCGCTGCCGCCCGGAGTCCGCCCTGACGCTGGCCGGGACCTTCCGGCGATGGCGGCTGCCGGCTCTTCCCGGAGGGCTCAGGCACGGCCGCCGCGGCGGCGCCCGGGAACGGCCGACCCTGACGGCGCTGGGCCGGTTGTCACGGTCGCGGCTGGCGCGCGCCGGCAGCGCCAAGGCCAGGGCGCGCCTGGAGCTGTCGCTGGTAGACTGGCTCTGGGCGGCCATCAGGGGGAACATCAGGCGCGGGCGCCTGTTCGAGATGGACCGGGTCCTGGCCGCCGGCGAGGCCGACTGCCTGGGGTATGCCCGGGTCTTCCAGGAGCTGGGCCGGGGGCTGGGGCTCGACGTGGGGATTGTGGAGGTGCTGGTGGACAATGCGGGCCGGGCCGTGCCGCACGTGGTCAACATAGTGAGGCTGGCCGGCAGCCGCATCCGGTTCGTTGACCTGTGGTACGGGTCGCGGAACATCCGCCACCGGCGGCTGGGTCTCCAGGTGAGGCGCCGGGGCCGCTGGCGGGTGATCGACGTTGACCGGCGGGACCTGCGGCGATGGGAGGACATCAGGGGGCTGCCGCCCCGGTGCGTGGACGCCATAGCCGGCTACATGATCGGCAACCGGCGCCTGGAGAGGGGCGCCAGCTCGGGCGATGCCGGTGAGCTCCAGGAGGCTGTCCGCTGCTACACCGCGGCCATCGAGCGCTACCCGGGCAACTCCCGGATCCGCTTCAACCGGGCGGTGGCCCTGGAGAACCTGGGGGACCGGCTGGCCGCCAGGGCCGACTATGAGGTGGCGCTACAGGGCAAGGCCGGCCTCATCCGCGTTCAGGCCAGGCAGCATGACGAGGTGGTGCAGCTCATGGGCCTGGACCGGATGGGGGTCAGCTCCAGGGACGAGGAGATGTACCTCTGGTGCGCCGGCTTCATGACGGGGAAGGGGGTCCCGCCGGAGCGGGTTGCGGCGCGCTGCCGGCTGCCCGTCCGCGAGGTGGACCGGATCATCAGGCGCATCCGGTCCCGGCTGGCCGGGGCGCCCCGGCCGCCGGCGTAGCCCGGCGGCGCCTAAAGGTCACTGTCCTTTTTGACCGTGTACTCGGCCTCGATCACCCTGTCCTTCTTGCGGACCGCCCTGAATACCGGCCTCCAGACCGCCATGTAGAACAGGATCCAGAGGAAGGCCACCAGCACCAGCAGGATGAAGAACACCATGGCCACCAGTGCGGACAGGATGGCGATGGGGACGGCCACCACCCCCATGACCACCAGCCAGACTCCGGGGATGGTCCTCAGAAGGGCCAGCGCGGCCAGCAATCCCCGGCGGCAACCGTCCAGCACGAGCTTCACAATGTCCATGGCCTCTACTCCTCCCACAGCCTCCGGGCGGCCGCGGCAAACGCTTCGGGCATCACGTCGATGTCCGCCTCGTGGTGAAGTCTCTCCAGGATGCCGGTGTCGTTGCGATAGAAGGGCTGCAGCACCGGCCTGGAGATCAGCTTGGCGTGGAGGGCGTAGTGCTCCGGCCCCTCACCCATGGGCGCCGAGAAGGACGACAGGTTGAAAGAGTTGACCCCCGCCTGCTTGTAGGCGGCGAGGAGCCTGGTGATGGCGCCGGCGAATCCGGCGATGTCGCTGTCCTCCAGGTCCGCCAGATTGGCCGCCCTCCGGAATATGATCTGGACCTCCCGGTTTCCCTGCGGGGAGAAGCTGGCGACGGCGGCCACGGCCCCGTTTTCGCCGATGTACCTCTCCCCTCTCCGCCTTTCTTCATCAACCAGGTCCATCCAGAACTGGCGCCGCGTCCGGCGGTGGTAGTCCCGTCCGGCCGCGAGGAGGGTTTCCTGGTAGGACGTGGGACGCAGGTCGGCCAGGACCTGGACGTGGGGGTGGACTATGCTCGCGGCACTGGGCGACAGGTGGTTCCAGTGGAACATGGGGTACCTGGCATCGGGGTCGTGGCGGCGCACCAGGCCCAGGAACTCCCTGGCCGCGGCCAGGGAATCGCCGACCATCCGGGCGCTGATCTGGTCCAGGTCCAGGAAGTGCTCGTTGCATAGCGTGGCGGCGGCGTGGTGGGCGGCCAGGGGATACATGTTGGGGAAGAGGCAGCACTCGCCCCGCCGGATGCGGCCGCCACCGTAGAAGCCCGGCTCAAACTTGGTTACCGCCTGATCGATGTTCCGGGGGCAGAAGGGGCAGGAATCGCGGGCCCCCACCACTTCGGGCGGCACCGGGGCCGGCGGGCGCGGCTTGATCCGGCCGGCCCTTCTGGCGTTCAGGCGGGAGCGCCGGCCGGTGAGCGGGTCCTCCCTGAACTCGACGTG
>CALMBS010000046.1 GCA_937860285.1 uncultured Chloroflexota bacterium | reverse complement strand
ACGACGGAGTGCGTCTGCAGCGGGTGCTGCGGCGGGCCGCCGCGGCCAAGCCGGTGGTCAGCTTCAAGGGGGGGTTCTCACCGGACGGGGAGAGGGCCGCGGCCTCGCACACCGGGTCACTGGCGGGGGCCGACGCAGTGTGGGATGGGCTGCTCAGGCAGGTGGGGGCGATAAGGGTGTTCAGCATCGAGGAGATGGTGGACATGCTGGTGGCGCTTCTGCGAGTGAAGCCCTTCACCGGCCGGAACGTGTGCGTCATCGGGCACGGTGGCGGGGCCAGCGTCATGGCCACCGATGAGATGAGCCGGGAGGGATTCCGCCTCGTTCCCATACCCGAGGAGGTACGGTCGGGCCTGAAGGAGTTCGTGGATCTGGCCAACAGCATGCTGCGGAACCCGCTGGACCTCGGCACGGGCCTGGTCCCGGACTCGATGCGGGTCATCCAGAGCATGGGGGGGCGGGGGCCGGTGGAGGTGCTGCGCGAGGTGGCTGCGTCGGGGGGCCTGCCGCTGGCCAGGCGGCTGAACGCCCTGCTGGAGCGTTGGCCGGGGCTGGACCTGGTGGTGTACCATCACGGCTTTGACATCAGCCCGGTGCCGGTGGAGCGGGCCCGGGCCGCAGGCGGGCCCGGCTCGGTGCTGATGGCGGCCAACACCTGCAACCTGCCGAAGGCGCTGGTGTTCCACTCCATGGGGAACGACAACTCCTGGGAGGCGTCCATCGATGTCCGCGGCCTGGCGGCGGAGATGGGCCTGCCGCTGTTTCTGTCCATGAGGGGGGCGGCGGTGGCCCTCAGGAAGCTGGCGGACTATGCCGCGGCCTATCCGGAGAGGATGGCCGGTCTCCGGGGCGGCCGGAGAGCGGGGTTTGATGGGGTTGTGGCAGGGGGCGAGGCGGGATGAAGGCGGCGCTAGGAAGGGCAGCCGTCCTCGTACTGTCTGATCAGCTCGCTGAGCTCATCCTCCAGAAGGATGAGGTTGTTCTCGGTGTCGGCCAAGTCCTCCTCCGTGGCATGGCCGGGCTGCACTCGAATCCGGATGAGCTCGAGCCGCATCTGTGTCCGGACCCGGTCCAGCTCGGCGATCTTCCGCTTCAGGTCCAGGCACGTTCTGGGAGACAGCTTCTCTACCATGTGCTTTTCTCCTCCGTCAACCCACCCGGACCCTTTATAGCATGAGGCCGTCTCAGAAGTGTCTCCGAGGGGCGTGCCGGTGTCACAAGACGCTATCTGACCGGGGGATGGTCCGCTCACTGGGCCGGGCGGCGGCGCAGGCCCAGGCAGAGCAGGGCCAGCGTGGCCAGCGCCGCCAGCGCGCCCGCCACGGCGGCCACCGGGTACACCCAGACGCGTTCCGTGCTGGCGGCCTCCCGGACCACGAAGCCTTCGGGCTGGATGGCTGCTCCCCGGGCGGTGGTGACCGTAACGGTCCTCTGGCCGGCGGCAGCGCCGCTGTCGATGGCGATGCTGGCCGCTATCTCGGTCTCGCTGATGACGCTGACCTCATTTACCGTTATGCCCGAGCCGAAGTCCACGGCGGTGGCGCTGCCCAGGTTGGCGCCGGTGATGGTCACCGTCAGGTCATCGCCCGGCCGGCCGCGGTGCGCCTGGACGGCTGCGACTAGCGGCGGCCCCGCGGCGGCCGGGGTGGCCGTGGCGGTGGCGGCGGGCGGCGCGGGGGGGGGGGCCGGGGCGGGTACGGGTCCCGTCGAAGCCGGGACCGCATAGCGCAGGATGGTGGCGCCGTCCCCCACGGCCAAGACCTCGGAGGCGGGGTGGCCCCAGAGGCCGCGCAGCGGGCTTTCCGTGGCGACGTCGTAGACGCGGCTCCAGGTCAGGCCATCGTAGTAGAGGATGGCCGCGGTCCCGGCTTCCGCGTCGTGGCCGGCGGCGAAGACGTTGGAGGCCGAGCTCCCCCAGACCGCGGTGAGATCGGCGGCGGTGCCGCTTTCAGGTGAGGTCCAGGCGGCGCCGTCGTAGTGCAGGATGGTGCCGCCGGCGCCCACCGCGAATACGTCGGAGGCCGAGCTGCCCCAGACGGCATTGAGCCTGTTCGAGGGGCCGGTCTCGGCGGCGCTCCACTGGGCGCCGTCGAAGTGAAGGACGACGGCGTAGCCTTCATCCAGCATGCCGCCCCCCACCGCGTAGACATCCGAGGCGGAGCTGCCCCACACGCCGTTGAGCTGAACCTCTCCCAGGGTGTCGCTGTCCTCGTACGAGAGGGACCGGGCCCACTCGGCGCCGTTCCAGCGTGAGATGCAGCCGCCGTCTTCATCACCACCGACGGCGTAGATGTTGTCGGAGGCCGAGGCGCCCCACAGCCCGTTGACGCACGCAGTGTCGCCGTAAAGCACCGGGTAGGCCGTCCACCCGCTCTCCCCGAGGCGGTAGACGGCGGCGTGCGGGCCATCCTGGTCGCTGTACCCGGTGCCCGCGAGCAGGAGGTCCGCGGCCGAGGCGCCCCAGATGGCGCAGATGCGAGAAGGGGTATCCTCCAGGCCGGCCGCGGCCAGCGGGCCGCGATCTCGCAGGACCCAGGCCTGACCGTCGCATTGCAGGAGCGCTCCGCAGGAGGCCGCCACGAGGACCTCGGAGTCGGAGCTGCCGCAGACAGCGGCCAGGCCGGAGCAGTCCTCTGCCAGCCCCTGAGGGAGGTCCTGGGTCACCCAGCCCCCGGGGCCGGCGGCCAGGGCGGCCGGCGCGGCCGCCAGGACCACCAATGCCAGCAGAAGCAGTGCGGGGACGGCCCTCGGAAGCCGGCGTCCCATGCTCTTGACCATGCCAATAGGATAGGGAGCGGTTTGACGTGAGTCAAATGGCCCGGGCCGTCCCCTGTACATGCGGCGCGAGGAGTGTGGTATAATGCGGCCCTGCTGATGGAGCCGCGCGAAGACGGGATGGAGGAGGCCCGGTCCGGAAGACGGCGCCTCGTGCCGCCGGTCGTGGCCTGCATTGACACGGTGGCCGCCGCTCTCTTGACCATGGCCGGGACATACCACTTCACTCAACCCGACCAGGCCTGGCGCTCGGGCGCCATCGAGGTGACGTGCGCCGCGGCGCTGATGGTGGCCGCCTTTGTGCTGGGCCGGGGGCTGGCAGTGGCGGTCCACGTGGCTGTGACCCTGGGTATCACGGCCCTGGGCATACGCCACCTGGTGATGGGCGGGGGGTGGAAGTCGGGCGCTATGGAGCTGGTGATGGCCGCGGCTCTCCTGGGGGCCACGGTGCTCATCCTCCGGCACCGGCGGGAGAGGAAGTAGGCAGACCGGAGGCCGGACGGTGCTCCGGCCTCGCGGCATCGCCCCGGGGTCAGGACAGGAACGTGCCCATGGCGGCCTCCGCGGTGACCTCCACGTAGCGTCCGTCCTGCTCTATCTCAACGGTGTCGGGGTCGATGCCCCCCGGGTCCTCCTTCATGTTGTCCTCTATGTCCTCGATGGCGTCGTCGGCTGCGTCTTCATCCTCGAACCGGAACACCAGCGCCATGGAAATGGTGTCGGCGTCGGCCTTGTCCATGGAGACGGCCGTCGCTTCCAGGTCGTCGAGGCCCAGGTCATCGAAGATCCCGCCCCCTTCCACGCCGTAGAGGACGATCAGGCTGGCGGGCAGCCGGCCCACGGTTCCGGCCACGTCCTCGTCGTCGTAGACGGAGGGCCTCTTGCCCTTCATGGCGTCGACACAGTCCTCGATGTCGCCATCCAGCTGGAAGATGATGCAGTCCTCGCTCACCAGGGCCAGGCCGACATCGCCCTCCTCCCAAATCTCAACGTCCAGGTACTCGTCATCGTCCATGCCGCCATCGTCGAGCACGTCCCGGATCTCGTCCAGATCGAAGCTGCCGGCAAAGACCATGGTCTCCTCGCCGGCCAGGCCCACCGCATCGATGTCATCCACGGGCATGCTCAGCGCGCCAAAGGCCGCGTCCCAGTCGCCCATCAGAGCGTCGCTCATGGCGGCGAGGTCGTTGTCACTGCGCAGCGCAGCGACATCGAAGTAGGCGAAGGCATCTGTCCCCCTGGGGATCTTCTTCATCATGGCGGCCACGGCCTCGTCTATGTCGCTGCCGTCATCGCCCCCGCACCCGGCGGCGGCCAGAGCCACGGACAGCAACACGAGCAGGGCCAGGATGCGCATCACGAAGGTGTAACGGTGTCGTAGCATCGGGCCTCCTTGTCAGTACCGGGCACGCCGGCGGCTAGCGGCCGGCGGCGGCGTCCCCTCTTCTGGCGACCAGCGTGGTCATCTCCGACGTTATCACGGTCTCGTCCCTCTGGTTGCGCATGACGGTCAGGAACTGCGCCACCCCGCGGTCCGGCTTGCTGGACTCCCGCTTGTAGGCGCACTGGCACGTGGCCACCAGGCAGTCTCCGGCCCGGACCGGGGCCATGAGCCGCGTCTTCCATTCCAGACCGGCGATGTAGGCGATCCGGGGGCCGGCATTCTGCACCAGGGCGCTGGCCAGGGAGATGATATACGAGGCCGGGGCGATCAGGCTTCCGTGAGGAGAGGCCTCGGCCGCCTGGCGGTCGGTGTGGATCGGCAGCGGGTCCCACCGCCGGGCGAAGGCCACCATCTCCTCCTCGGGCACCACGTACTCCTCCGTGGTCCAGGGCTGGTTCAAGGGTATGTCGTCGAAGTACCACATGTCCATGTCTTGACCGGCCTCCTGGCGCAGGACGGGATCAGGATAGGGCCGGGGTGCGGGTGCTGTCAATCCGCGCCGGCGGTGCGCACCGGCGAGGGGAAGGGAAAAGAAGAAGGGTGGGCATCCGTGCCCACCCTTCGGGAGCGCCCTGTCCGGATCAGCTGAACAGGTTCTCGTCCAGGTCCATCTCGGCGGTGGCCTTGATGTACTCTCCGTCCTGGGTCACCTTGAGATTGGTGACCTCGGTCTCGGAGTCCGCCTTCATGTCCGCCTCGACATCGTCCATGGCATCCTTCGCCGAGGCCGAGTCCTCGAACCGCATCACGGCGGTGGCCTGCACGGTGTCCGCGTTCTTCTTGGACATGGAGATGGCCGTGGCCTCCAGACCGGTGTAGGTCTCGTCGGCGAAGAAGCTCTCTCCGGCGCCGCCCCAGGCAACTATCAGCGCATCGCCCGGCAGCTTGCCCATGTCGTCCTTGACGCCCGACGCTTCGTAAAGCGACTTTTCCTCGCCCTTGATGACGTCGACGCAGGCCTTGACATCGGTGTCAGACGCGAAGACCAGGGTGCTGTCATCGACGAGGGCCGCGGCGAATCCCATCGCCGCCCACACCTCAACGCCCTCATAATCGCTCTTCTCGTAGCCGGTCTGCTCCAGGGCTTCCGTGACCTCATCTTCGTCGAAATCGCCCTGCAAGACGAACATCATCTCGCCGGCCATGGCCCAGAAACTGATGTCCTCCATGTCCGCCCCGAACATAGAGGTCATGTCTCCCGAGTCTTCCGAGAAGCTGTCATACAGGTCCTCGAGGTCATCGTCGGTCCGCAGGGACTTGATGTCCACGAACATGAACGAGTCGGTCCCCTTGGGCAGCTTCTTCATGAGGGCGATGGCGTCCTTGTCACCGCCTCCACCGCCGCCCCCGTCACCGCAGCCCACCATGGCCAGGATCAGGGAGACCAGAACCAGGAGTCCCAGGGCCCGTAAGAGAAGCCTTGCACCTTTTCCTTTCATTCACCCTCCTCAGCAGTCGTTTTGCCTGTCTGTCCCTTTGCCGTGATTGGCGATTGTAGAATATAGGACCGTGGGGCGGAGACTGTCAATCCCCCCGC
>CALMBS010000045.1 GCA_937860285.1 uncultured Chloroflexota bacterium | reverse complement strand
AGATGTGCCCCTTCTTCAGCAGCGTGGTGAAGATGTCATGGACCACCCGGGCGTGGTTGGCGGTGCCGGTGGTGGTGAAGAGGTCGAACTCGATCCCCAGCCTCTTCCAGGACTCCAGGAACTCGGCGTGATACCGGGAGGCCACCTGCTGCGGCGTGGTGTTCTCCTGCTCGGCGCGGATGGTGATGGGGGTGCCGTGCTGATCGCTGCCGGACACCATCAGGACCTCGCTCCCCCGGGCACGATGATAGCGGGCGAAGATGTCTGCCGGAAGGTAGGCCCCGGCGATATGCCCCAGGTGCAGCGAGCCGTTGGCATAAGGCCAGGCTACGCAGACGAGAATACGCTCCATGAAGGTCCGACTCTCCCTGTTATTCTAGCACACAATCCCTCACCGGTCGCGCTGGAGCGCCAGCCAGGCCCGGTAGAGCGCCTTCCGCGGCAGGCCGGTGCTGAGGGAGAGGAGGGAGACCCCCTCTTTGGCCGGGACCCGCTTTTCCTGCAGGGCCCGGATCTCGTCTTCTATGTCGGCCGTTATTTCCCCGGGCTCCGCCGGGGCGCAACCCTCGATGACCAGGGTGAACTCGCCCCTGGGCTCCCGGAAGTGCTCGCGGGCCGCGCTGACCGTGCCCCGGAACACCTCCTCGTGCAGCTTGGTCAGCTCGCGGGCCGCGGCCATCCTCCTGTCCCCCAGCACCGCCAGCACGTCCTCCAGGGCGGCGGCGAGGCGATGGGGGGCCTCAAAGGCGACCAGCGGCCGGGTCTCCCGGGCCACCTCTTCCAGCAGGCGGACCCGCTCCGCCTTCCTCCGCGGCAGGAAGCCCAGGTAGACGAACTGGTCCGCCGGGAGGCCGGAGACGGCCACGGCGGACACGATAGCCGATGGGCCCGGAATGGCCACCACGGGGATACCCTGTCTGGCGGCCGCCGCCACCAGCTCGTACCCGGGATCGCTGATCCCGGGCATCCCGGCCTCCGACACCAGGGCCATGTCCTTCTGCTCCACCATGCGCAGCAGGTAAGCCAGCTTGGCCGTCTTGTTGTGCTCGTAGTAGCTGGTCATGGGGGTCTGGATGCCGTAGTGATCGAGCAGGAGCCTGGTCCGCCGCGTGTCCTCGGCAGCGATCAGCCCGACCTCCTTGAGGACGCGGATGGCGCGCAGCGTCACGTCCTCCAGGTTGCCTATGGGGGTGGCCACAACGTAGAGCACAGGCACGATCAAAGCCTCACCAGGATGCAGTATACTAGCTTTCACCGCGGAAATCCCCACCCGCTGGATGCCCCAGGCTTCCATTGACTTTGAGGACAGCCTTTGCTATCCTTTGGTGCTAAATAACCCCGGGGTTCTGCGGAGAGTATGCCTGTTCGTCAAATAAGAGAAATGCGCCGGTGCTATGGTTTCGAAGAAGTGGCCATAGTGCCCGGTGACGTTACGGTCAACCCGGAACAAACGAACATCGATCTGAAGCTGGGGAACCTGACCTTCCCCATCCCCTTTGTCGCCGCCGCCATGGACGCGGTGGTCAATCCCCGGTTCGCTGTGGCCTACGCCAAGCTGGGCGGCCTGGCCGTTCTCAACCTGGAAGGCGTGCAGGCGCGCTACGAGAAGCCGGACGAGGTGCTGGCCGACATCGCCCAGGCCACCATGAGTCAGGCCACGCCCCTGCTGCAGAAGATCTACTCCCAGCCCATCCAGGAGAGGCTGGTGGGTGACCGTATCCGGGAGATCAAGGGGAACGGCGGCATCTGCGCCGTCTCCGTGACGCCGGCCAACACTAAGAAGCTGGTCCCCACCATAGTCGAAGCGGGCGCGGACGTACTGGTGGTGGCGTCCACCGTGACCACCGCCCGGCACGTGTCCAAGAGCCTGAAGGGGCTGGTCTTCTCCGAGCTGTGCAAGTCCGTCCCCATCCCGGTGGTGGTGGGGAATGCCGTCAGCTACAGCGCCGCGCTGGAGCTGATGAAGACGGGCATCGCCGGCCTGCTGGTGGGTGTCGGCCCGGGGGCCACCTGCACCACGCGGCAGGTCCTGGGCATAGGGGTGCCCCAGGTGACAGCGACCATGGACTGCGCCGCCGCCAGGGACGACTATTTCAAGAAGAGCGGGAAGTACGTGGCCATCATCACTGATGGCGGGATCCACACCGGGAGTGACCTGTGCAAGGCCTTCGCCGCCGGCGCCGACGGGGCGATGCTGGGCGCCATCATGGCCCAGGCCGTGGAAGCGCCGGGCCACGGGTACCACTGGGGAATGGCCAGCCCCCACCCGGCCCTGCCCCGGGGAAGGCGCATCAAGGTGGACACCCGGGCCCCGCTGCACCAGATACTCTTTGGCCCGACGACCGTCACCGACGGTTCGCAGAACATCGTCGGCGCCCTGCGCACCGCCATGGGCGTGTGCGGCGCCGCCACCATCGCCCAGATGCACGACGTGGAGATGGTCATCGCCCCATCCATAAGGACAGAAGGCAAGTCTTGGCAGTTTCAACAGGCCTGCTCTCAGTAGCCGACCTCACCCCGGCCGAAATCCAGCATCTTCTTGAGAGTGCTGTTTTACTCAAGCGCGGCCGCCGTCAGGAAAGCCACCTGGCGGGCCGGACCGTGGCCCTGGTTTTCGAGAAGCCCTCCCTGCGCACTCGCGTCAGCTTCGAGGTGGCCATGCGGGAGCTGGGCGGGCACGCCATCTATCTCTCCCCGGCCGAGGTCGGTCTGGGGAAGAGGGAGAGCGTTTCGGACGTCGCCCGGACGCTTTCCCGTTTTGTGCACGGCATAGTCGCCCGGACCTTCGCCCACGGAAGCGTCGAGCTGCTGGCGCAGCACGCCACGGTGCCGGTGATAAACGCCCTCTCCGACTACGAGCACCCCTGCCAGGCCCTGGGGGACCTCCTCACTATCCTGGAGAAGAAGGGAAGGCTCAAGGGTCTGCGCCTGGCCTATGTCGGCGACGGCAACAACGTGGCCCGGAGCCTGATGCTGGCCGCGGCGGCGGCGGGCCTGGATTTCGCCATCGCCTCCCCGCCGGGTTACGAGATGGACGGCCCAGCCCTGGAACGGGCCAGGAAGGCGGCCGGGCAGAGCGGGGCCGCCATAGCCGCGATGGCTGAGCCGCACCGCGCGGTGGAGAAGGCCGACGTCGTCTACACCGATGTGTGGACCAGCATGGGCCAGGAAGCCGAGTCCGAGGTCCGGCGCCGCGCCTTCGCCGCCTACCAGGTGGACTCCGGACTGCTATCGAGGGCCGGGAAGGGAGCCCTGTTCATGCATCCGCTCCCGGCACACCACGGAGAGGAAGTGGCCGAAGGGCTGCTCGATCATCCGCAGTCCGTGGTTTTCGATCAGGCGGAGAACCGGCTCCACATCCAGAAAGCTATCCTCATCAGGGCCCTGGGCCCGGGCGGACACGCCCACCCCGCGCCCTGAGACATCGTGCCGCACCCTATTGGCGCCAGGTGACGCCGGGAGGAGACCATGCCCAGACCGGTAGTAGCCATCATCGGCCGCCCCAACGTGGGGAAATCGACCCTGTTCAACCGCCTGCTGGGCCGCAGAAAGGCCATCGTGGAGGACCTCCCCGGGACCACCGTGGACCGCATCCACTCCGACCTCTCCTGGGAGGGGCATGACCTGACCCTGGTGGACTGCGGGGGCCTGGAGGCCCGGCCGGGGGAGTCGATCAGGCGCAAGGTCAGGGACCAGGTGGACAAGGCCGTGGCCGAGTCCGACCTGGTGCTCTTCCTGGTGGACGCCCGGGACGGGGTGCTGCCGGCGGACCAG
Source organism: uncultured Chloroflexota bacterium (assembly GCA_937860285.1). Classification (GTDB taxonomy): domain Bacteria; phylum Chloroflexota; class Dehalococcoidia; order UBA2247; family RBG-13-53-26; genus JAFGCL01. The sequence continues at coordinate 2,930 of CALMBS010000045.1, read as the reverse complement.
GAAACGGCTGACATAATACGCCGGGCCCGGAAGCCCACCATCCTGGTGGTCAACAAGGTGGACACCCCCAGGCAGGAGGCCCAGGTGGCCCAGTTCTACGAGCTGGCCATGGGAGACCCCCTGCCCGTGAGCGCCTACCACGACCGGGGCATGGTGGAGCTCATGCAGAAGGTCGTCGGGAGCCTGCCGGCCCTGGAGCCGGCGGCGCCGGAGCCCGAGTCGCTGAAGATCGCCATCGTGGGCCGCCCCAACGTCGGGAAATCGCTGCTCCTGAACACCATCCTGGGAGAGGAGCGGGTGGTGGTGGATGAGACCGCCGGGACCACCCGCGACACCATCGACACCTCCTTCCAGCACAAGGGGGAGAGGGTGACCCTCATCGACACCGCCGGGATAAGGCGCCGCGGGCGCATCGACGCCGGCATCGAGAGGTACAGCTCTCAGCGCACCAGCGATGCCATTGAAAGGTCCGACGTCGCGCTGCTGTTGGTGGATGCGGTCGAGGGCATGACCGCCCAGGACCTGCACATCCTGGGATACATACACAAGGCCTGGAAGGGGGCCGTCCTGCTGATCAACAAGTGGGACCTGGCGGAGGTCAAGGACACCTCCCTCTGGATGGAGGTGGTGCGGCGGAAGATCAGGTTCATGCCCTATATCGAAACCCTGTTCATATCGGCCAGAACGGGCCAGGGGGTGGAGAGAATACTGCCCCTGGCCCGGAAGATCTACCAGGAGCGGCTGCGGCGGCTGGAGCCCGCCCTGCTGGACACCATCGTCATGGAAGCCGAGGAGGCCAAGCAGTCGCCCAAGCAGGGGCGAAGGCGGCTGAAGGTCTACCGGGCCACTCAGACGGGCACTAACCCCCCCTCCTTCACCTTCCTGGTCAACGATGCCCGGCTGGTCCACTTCTCCTACCAGCGCTTCCTGGAGAACAAGATACGCCAGTACTGCGGATTCGGTGGCACCCCCCTGCGCCTGGTCTTCAAGGGCAAGGCCGAGAAGAAAAAGGGCGAGGGGTGACCGGTCCCGCATGCCAGCCGCGCGATACCTGGCCATAGCCTGCATCGGCTACCTGCTGGGCGCCATCCCCTCCGGCCTGGTGGTGGCCAGGCTGTCCCGGGGGATCGACATCAGGAGGACCGGCAGCGGCCGGACGGGCGCCACCAACGTGATGCGGGCGGCCGGGCGCCCAGCGGGACTGGCGACCCTCCTGCTGGACGTGTCCAAGGCGTCCGCAGCCGTCCTGCTGGCCTGGGTCATCCTGCCCCGGGACTCGGCCCAGACCGTGGCTGCCCTGGGCGCCGTGGCCGGCCACATCTGGCCGGTCTTCATCGGTTTCCGGGGAGGGCGGGGGGTGGCGGCGTATCTCGGCTGCCTGCTGGTCCTGTGCTGGCCGGTGGGGGTGGGCGCGGGGGCGGTCATGCTGGCCGTCGCCGGGCGGACCCGGTACATGTCGCTGGGCTCCATCGCGGGCATGGCCGCCTCCTTCATCGCCATGCTGGCCCTGATGGTCACCGGGGCGCGCGCCCCGGTGGTGCTGGAGAGCCCGGTCCCGGCTTGGCACGTGCTGTTCAGCGGCCTGGCCGGAGGCATCATCCTGCTCCAGCACCGCGACAACGTGCGGCGGCTGCTGACCGGAACGGAGCGCCGGCTGGGCCGCGGACCCGGCCCGGATTAGGAGGTCTCCCGGCCGGCGCCGGAGGGGAGGACCCCGCTATCCCTTGACTTGTCTCATATACAGCAGGCATAATAGGCTGGAATCAGAGTTGGCGTGTTCGGAAACGGGAACACGTTGGCTTCGTTGCGTTGTGGGCAACCGGACTAGAGGTGTCGAATGTCTAAGGCAGCCATAGTAGGCAGTGCCGCTTGGGGCACCGCCTTGGGCATAGTCTTGGCCCGCAATAACGTGTCGACCAAGATCTGGGCCCGAAACCAGGAAACGGCCGACAAGCTCAACCAGGCCCGGGAGAACGTCATCTACCTGCCCGGGCCCAGGTTCCCCACCCGCCTCACCGCCACCGCCTCCATGGAAGAGGCCATGGACAAGGCGGACATGGTGATCCTGGCGGTCCCCTCCAGCACCATGCGCACCAACGTGGGACGGCTCAAGGACTACCTTGGCGACTCCACGCTGATCGTCAGCGCCACCAAGGGGCTGGAGGTCGAGTCCGGCAAGCGCATGTCCCAGGTCATAGCCGAGGAGATCGACCCCCGTTTCCACACCAACATCTGCAGCCTCTCCGGCCCCAACATAGCCCACGAGGCGGCGCAGGGCCTGCTCTCGGTGACCGTCGTCGCCGCCCGCGACGCGGCGGTAGCGGAGCGGGTCAAGCAGCTGGTCAACTCCAACCAGTTCTACGTCTTCACCAGCACCGACCTGGTGGGGGTGGAGATGGGGGGCGCGCTGAAGAACGTCTTCACCCTGGGCGTGGGGATGGCGGACGGCATGGGCAACGGCAGCAATGCCAAGGCGGCCCTGGTCATCCGGGGGCTCAGCGAAGCCATCGTGCTGGGGACCACCTTCGGCGCCAACCCGCTGACCTTCATCGGACTCAGCGGCCTGGGAGACTTCATCGTCACGTCATTCAGCCCGCTCAGCCGCAACTACTACGTGGGCAAGGAGCTGGCCAAGGGGCGCTCCGTGGAGGACATCGCCAGCTCGATGCCCCACGTGGCCGAGGGGGTATCGACGGCCAAGGCGGCCTGGCAGCTGGGGCAGCGGGCCGGCCTCAGCCTGCCCATCGTGGAGAAGATCTACAAGGTCCTCTACGAAGGGCTGGACGTCAGGAAAGCAGTGGCCGAGCTGGTGGAGTACCCGGTGGACGGCGAATCGCTGGAGGTCACCAAGCTGCTCCGGTTCCTGCTGGACTACCTCAGGGTCCGCTGGTACCAGCCGACCAGCCTGCTGCCGGAATCGGCCGAGTCTG
>CALMBS010000044.1 GCA_937860285.1 uncultured Chloroflexota bacterium | reverse complement strand
CTGGACCCGGCGGCGCACCCCGAGATCGCCACCATCGCCACCAGCCTGTCGGCGGAGCCCCGACGCACACAGCACCGGGACGATGTGCTGCGCATTCTGCTGCGGGAGATGGACTCGCTCTACCAGGCGGCCGGCGAGGGCCAGGAGGTGTACCGGCGCTGGCTGGCGCACGTAGAGACCCTGGGCCGGGACGTGCGCATCCGGTCCGGCCGGTCCGTGGAAGAGGGCCTGGCCCGGTCCATCAACGAGGACGGCAGCATCACGCTGCTTCGGCCCGACGGCAGCCTGGTCACCATACCCACCGGAGAACAGGGGGCGAGCCCGGCGGGCCCCCGGCAGGAAGGAGCATGAGCATGGGCATGGAAGTTATGCAAGCGATCAGAGAGCGGAGAAGCGTCCGGCACTACAGGCCGGACCCGGTGAAGCCCGAGGACCTGCAGGCCGTGCTGGAGGCCGCCCGCCTGGCGCCATCCTGGGCCAACACCCAGTGCTGGAGGTTCATCGTGGTGCGAGACCCCGCGACCAAGGCCCAGCTGGCCGGCGCGTGCCTCCAGCAGTTCGGCAACCCGGCCACGGCCGCTATCACCGAGGCCCCGGTGGTCATCGCCGCCTGTGCCGAGACCGGCAGGTCCGGCTACAAGCGCGGACAGGTCACCACGGACAAGGGCGACTGGTTCATGTTCGACGTCGGCATCGCCATGCAGAACCTGGTGCTGGCGGCATACTCGCTGGGGCTGGGCACCGTCCACGTGGGCCTGGTGGATGCCGCCAGGGCGGCCGAGATACTGGGCCTGCCGCCCGGCACGGTCTTCGTGGAGATGACGCCCCTGGGCTACCCCAACGAGGAGCCGCGCGTCGTTCCCCGCAAGGACCTGTCCGAGATAGTCTTCTACGAGAAGTACGGCCAGAAGTAGCGGCCGGCTGCCGGGGGCAGCCGCTGGCTACCGCCCTTGCCGGGCCTGGCCGCCCGCCGCCTGGCCCTGACCCTCAACCACGGTCACCGGGCGCAGGAAGAAGGCCCCCAGAGCGCCGAGCAGCGCCACGCCGGCGGCGAGCAGCAGGGCTGTGGAGAAGGAGCCGCTGGCATCCGCCATGGCGCCGGCAACGCTGGGCGCCACGGCCTGCCCGATGCCGAAAAGCAGGGTGATCAGCCCCAGCGCGGCGGGGGCCAGCCGGGGTCCCAGCACGTCCCCGCAGGCGGCCGCCATGATGGCCGGGATGCTCCAGGCGGACAGACCGAAGAGGACCGCGGACAGGGTGAAGCCGGCAGGCGCCGTCCACAGCGCGAACAGGCCGAAGGCCACCGCATGGATCAGGTACACGATGATGAGGGCCCGCCGCCGGCCGATCAGGTCCGAGACGGTCCCCCACAGCAGGCCGCACACCAGGCTGACCCAGCCCATAACCATGAAGAGATCGCCGGCGGCGTCCTTGGTGTAGCCGCCCTTGTCAATCAGGTGTTTGGTGAAGAAGGTCATGTAGATGATATAGGAGAACCCGAAGGCCACGTACACCGCACCCAGGTGCCAGACGGCGCGTGAGCGATAGACGTGGGACCAGCGGATGCCCCCGGCAGGGGGAGGCTGCGGCACCTCCCCGGCGGAACCCACCGGCTGAAGTCCGAGGTCGGCTGGCCGGTTGCGCAGGAAGAGGAGGCTGCCTGCCGCCAGCAGCAGGGTGATGCCGCCGAAGATGAACCAGCAGGCGCGCCAGCCGCCGTCCTCCCAGGTCGACAGGACGCGGGGGACCACCGCCCCGGAGACGATGAGGCCCAGCGCGGAGCCGGCCACGGCGATCCCCGAGGCCAGGCCCCGGCGCCGGGTAGCGAACCAGGCCGGCAGCAGCGCCATTACCGGAACGTTGCTGGCCCCGCTGCCGATGCCGGTCAGCACCCGCCAGGCAACGGCGTCCGGGAAGCCCGCGGCCACGCCGGTGAGCATCATGCCGGCCGAGGCCAGGGCCAGCCCCACGGCCACCACCACCCGCGGCCCGTATCGCGCGGCCAGCGCCCCGCCGATGAGGGCCAGCGCCAGGTAGCCCACCAGGTTGGCGGTGGCCAGGGCCCCGGTCTGCGAGTTGTCGATGCCCAGGCCCTCCTGCATGTCGGGCAGCACCATGGTGTAGCCAAAGCGGGCCAGCCCCAGCGATCCAAAGACGACCAGCGTCGCCATCGCCAGGACGGCCCAGCCATAGTGAATGCGTGATCGATTCATGATGATGAACAGAGCGGCGCCGTCTCCGGCGCCGCTCGATGCGTTACACGGTGCAGCCGGCTACTTCTTGGGCGCCTCGGGCGGGGCGGGGGGGGCCGGGTTCACGTAGTTGCGCAGCAGGAACTTGGGCACCAGCTCCTCCAGTTCGTCGATGGTCCGCTTCTCGCCC
>CALMBS010000043.1 GCA_937860285.1 uncultured Chloroflexota bacterium | reverse complement strand
TCCATTCTCCGCGATCACCTTCAGCCCGCCGATGGCTGCGCCGTTGCCGGGGGCATGGGTGAGTATGGCCAGGACTCTCTCGCCGGCCAGGTCGCCGAAGCGGACCTCCTCCGCCGACAGTCTCGCGAGCTTCTCTTTTTGCTGCGGAGTGGCTGCAGCGTCAACCCGGTCGTAGATGGGGTCCCCGAGGTCATGGGTCAGCTGCCGGTAGCTCTCGCCGGGGTCTCGTCCGGTCCGGGCGGTGATCTCGGCCGCCAGGAGTGCCGCGATAATCCCATCCTTGTCGGTGGACCAGACGCCGCCGTCACGGCGGAGGAACGACGCGCCGGCGCGCGCTTCGCCGCCAAAACCCAGAGAGCCATCGTGCAGACCGTCGACGAACCACTTGAACCCGACCGGCACCTCGTAGAGTCTCCGGCCCAGCCTGGCAGCCGCCCTGTCAATCATCTGGCTGCTGACCACCGTCTTCCCCACGGCGGCGTCTCCTCTCCAGTCCGGCCGGTGCTGGAAGAGGTAGAAGACTGCGGCCGTGAGGTAGCTGTTGGGTGAAAGGAGTCCCGCGCTTCGCGTGACTATGCCGTGCCGGTCATGGTCGGTATCGCAGGCGAAAGCCACATCGAACCGGTCCTTCAGTGCGATCAGCCTCTGCATGGCATACGGAGAAGATGGGTCCATGCGGACCTGGCCGTCCCAGTCCAGGGTCATGAAGCGGAATGTTGGGTCCACGACCTCGTTTACCACCTTGAGATTCAAGCCATAGCGCTCCGCGATCGCCCCCCAGTAGTGGACCCCGGCCCCTCCGAGCGGATCGACCCCCAGGCTGATCTTCGAGTCACGGATGGCGCCCATGTCAATCACGCTGCCGAGGCGGCCGACATAGGCGTTGAGGTAGTCGTAGCGGCGGGTAGACGGGGCGTGGAGGGCCTTCTCCAGGGTGACTCTTTTCACCGGCTGCAGGCCGCGTTCGAGGTACTCATTAGCCTTCGCTTCTATCCAGTTGGTGATCGAGGTTTCCGCCGGGCCGCCCGCCGGCGGGTTGTACTTGAACCCTCCATCACCGGGCGGGTTGTGGGAGGGTGTGATCAGGATGCCGTCGGCCAGGCCGCTGGTCCGGCCGCGGTTGTGGCTCAGGATCGCGTGGGAGAGGGCGGGCGTCGGCACGTACTCATCCCCCTCGGCAATCATCACCTCCGTCCCGTTGGCGGCCAGCACCTCCATGGCGCTGGCGAAGGCCGGCCGGGACAGGGCGTGAGTGTCGGTCCCGATGAACAGCGGACCGGTGATCCTCTGTCGCTGGCGGTAGAGGCAGATCGCCTGGGTGATGGCCAGGATGTGGCGTTCGTTGAAGCTGTTGTTCAGGGAGGAGCCGCGGTGCCCCGACGTGCCGAAGGCGACACGCTGCTCAGGCACGGCCGTATCGGGCAGCCCGGCATAGTAGGCCTCCACGAGTTTCGGCACATCCACCAGCGTCGAGGCCTCGGCCGGTCTTCCGGCCAGCGGGCTTACTTTCATGACACTCTCCTCATCTCCGGTATCCCTGCGCCATCGCGGGAGGATCAAGCCACTAGCTACCGCCAATCGTACCTAGCAGGGCCCTGGCCTTCAAGGGGACCTCCATGGATGGGTCAACATCCTCGAGGGCCTGCAACACCGGGAGTACCGTGTCCCGCAGACTGCCGTGCGACAGATCGAACAGCACATGGTGCGCGCCTTCGCGCAGATCGGCTGAATCTGATCCTTCAATGAGCGCTTTCATGAGGGGCTTCAGCGCCTCACGGCCCCGGTCGATCAGGCCCTCCGCCGCCAGCCATCGGACATCGAAGCTGTTGTCTCCCAGCGCCGTTACCAGAGCGTCTGTGGCCACCGGTCCGGGTATCTGGCCCAAAGCCTTGGCAGCCTCCCATCGCACCCACCCTTTCAGGTGCTTGAGCGCATCCATCAGGTGCGGTATGGCCGGGTCGCCCATTTCCACCAGCGCCCGTCTGGCCCGGCGGCACTTGTACACATCCTTGCACGTCAGATCGTTGATCAGCGGCGTGACGTCCGCAACACCGGCCTGGCCTCCGGCGGGAGCAGCAACCTGCCCGCGCTCACTCTGTGCACGTTTCACTTCTCCTCCTTATGCTGGTGCTTTCTCTACTCTGTCCTTGACCAGCACTCCTGAATGGTCGCGGGTCAGGAACCGGTAGGCCAGGAGCTTCACCTGGTCGTTTATCACGAACCAGCCCAGCGCGTAGGCCCAGACGAAACCGGCCCACTTCCATCCCAGCGGTGTCATGAACAGGCCATATACGGCTATGAAGGTGGCCGCCACCTGCGTGCCTATGACGGCCAGCAGCAGTATCGGTGCCGGCCGGAGGGACCAGAAGCGGCCCCGGGTGCGCGCCACAAAGACGGTCAGATGCCCCGCGACCGAAAGCTTCAGATACATCAGGGACCTTATGGTGTCCCGG
>CALMBS010000042.1 GCA_937860285.1 uncultured Chloroflexota bacterium | reverse complement strand
GCCCCTGGTCGGATGGGAGGCCCGGAAGCATCTGTGGTGTGACAACGACGACGCCGGCCGGGCTCACATGGACAAGGTGGCCAGCCGGCTCAGCTCCCTGGGCATTGAGCCCTGTGAGTTCGTGTGGCCCGATGCGCCACCCAAGGGTGACGCCTATGACTTCCTCCAGGCAGGGGCTGATGTCCGGGCCCTGCTGGCGGCAGCGATCCCGTATCCCCGACCGGTCGGACATCAAGACGTATCTACTGGGTGGGGTGGGGATATGCGTTCGGACAATCCGACTTCTAGCGGAACTCGGACAAAACTCGGACAAGAACTCGGACACGCGGGAGTGGGGACCGTGACCGAATTGGAGGACTCGGACATCGCCGGCCAGGTCCGGGAGTGGGTGTCTCATACCTCCGGGTGGTTCACCAACGACGAGATAGACAGGGAGCTTGGTTTCACCACCCTGGTTGCCAAGGACTACCGCGGGAAGATCATGCGGCGGCTGAAGCAACAGGGGATTGTCGATCAGCATACCAAGGTCAACAAGCAGTGGCGGTACGTCAACACCCGGCTGACCTTCCTGGACTTCAAGGCGGCCTCCAACGTCAGGGCGCTGCCCGTCAGGTGGCCGCTGGGGATTGAGGATTACGTCAAGCTCTTTCCAGGCAATCTGGCGGTGGTGGCCGGCGCCCCCAATGCCGGCAAGACGGCCATGCTGCTGAACTTCCTTCGCCTCAACATGAAGCAGTTCCCGATCTACTACTTCTGCTCCGAAATGGGCCAGGTCGAACTCAAGGACCGCCTGGAGATGTTCCCGGGCATGGCCATCGACGACTGGCACTTCAAGGCTGCGGAGCGTTCGTCGGACTTCGAGGACGTCATCGTTCCAGATTGCATCAACATCATCGACTTCCTGGAGATGACCGATGAGCTCTACCGGGTGAACACTCACCTGACGAACATCAGTCACAAGATCGGCAACGGGCTGGCCATAGTGGCCATCCAGAAGAAAGAGGGCGCCAAGTACGGCCGCGGCCTGGAGTTCGGGTTGGAGAAGCCCAAGCTGTACCTCAGCATGGACAAGGGCAAGCTGACCATAGTAAAGGGCAAGACGTGGGTCAACCCCAGGGTTGACCCCAACGGGCTGACGGTCAACTTCAAGATCACCCGCGGGTGTCAGTTCGAGACTACCAAGGAATGGGTTCAGGCCGCGCAATGAGGGTTCTATGGGCGAATTCGACTGGCTCTTTCCGAGGGACAGCTTCTGTCCGCCGCCGGGTGAAGTGGATGATGAGCTTCCCGTCGAGGCGTTGGGCGATCTCTGGCAACAAGAGGATTGAGACTCCGGCACCCGGGCAAGGGGACAGTCTCGCCAGGGGAGAAAGGCATTTTGTGAGGTTTTATGAGACGGCATTCAAGTAGCTTGCGAGGACGGCCAAGTCTGGACATCCCGATGCACCAGATCCTGGAGACAGTGAGGAGGCGCGGGCGCGTCGCCCCGGCCGCCAGAGAACTTGGCTGCAGTGCTGCCTACGTCTGGAGTCGGTTGAAGCTAGCCGGGCTCACGCTGGCTGAGGTCCTGGACTCATAATGCCGGCCGCCGCCATCTACTGCCGCGTTTCGACCGGAGGGCAAGATCCGGACAACCAGATCCGGGTGCTCCAGGAGTGGGCCCGGGCCCGGAGCTTCCAGGTTGTCGAGACCTACTGCGAGACAGAGTCTGCGTGGCGGGATGGCCACCAGGCAGAGCTGGCCCGGCTGGTCAGGGACGCCCGGCGAGGCCGGTTCAGAGTGGTGCTAGTGTGGGCACTGGACCGGCTCAGCCGCCTCGGGGCCCTGTCCATCCTCAGCCTGATACACAGGCTGGCCGCCTGTGGAGTCAAGGTCCTTTCACATCAGGAGAGCTGGACGGAGGCGCCGGGCGAGCTGGCGGAGATCCTCTACGCCATCGCCGGCTGGGTAGCCCGCATGGAAAGCCAGCGGCGGTCCGAGAGGACGACTGAAGTTCTACAGTTTGCTTTTTCCGCTGAGCGTGAAGGCCCCGGGCCCTGA
>CALMBS010000041.1 GCA_937860285.1 uncultured Chloroflexota bacterium | reverse complement strand
GTTGCCCATGTACAGGCATTGCTCCAGGCCCTGCGCGATGTTGGCCAGGCCGCGCGTGATCTTGCGGGTGACGAAGGTCTCGCCGCGGCGCGGCGACTCGTGGTTGAAGAGGATGCCGTTGGCGGCAAACAATCCGTACCCCTCCCGGTAGTTGCGGGTCATCCAGTAGGCGTGGACCTTGGCCACGGCATACGGGCTGCGGGGGAGGAGCGGAGTCTTCTCGCTCTGGGGTGGTGGAGAGTCCCCGAACATCTCGCTGCTGGACGCCTGGTAGAACCGGGCCTTCATCCCGCCCCGCCTCATGGCCTCCAGGATGCGGGTGGTGCCCATGGCCACCACGTCCCCCGTGTACTCGGGGATGTCGAAGCTGACCCGGACGTGGCTCTGGGCGCCCAGGTGGTAGATCTCGTCCGGCTTAATGGTGTACAGGAGGTTCGTCAGCTGGGAGCTGTCGGCCAGGTCCCCGTAGTGGAGGAAGAGCCTGGTGCCCGGCTCGTGGGGGTCGGTATAGATGTGGTCAATCCGCGAGGTGCTGAAGGTGCTGGCCCGCCGGATAATGCCGTGCACCTCGTAGCCTTTGCCCAGCAGAAGCTCCGCCAGGTAGGAGCCGTCCTGCCCGGTGATTCCGGTGATAAGGGCCCGTTTCATGGTCTCTTCTCGCCTCCTAACATGCCCTCGAGAACCACCCCACCAAGGTGCGGCGCCCTGGTCCCGGGCACCGGCCACCCGGTCACTTGAACAAGGATTGGTACTCTACCTTGGGGAACACCTGGAGCTTGCCCCCGATGGTGGCGTCAACGATCTCTCTCCCGGCTACACTGTAGTGCCAGCGCGCTATGCGATAGGCCAGCTCGGAGGTCTCGAGGTCGGGCAGCTGCCAGCGGAAGCCCTTGCCAAAGTAGTGCGGGTCGAAGTGGTTCGGGTCATCGCCCTCGGAGACTACCGTGGAGTTGGGCTGGCCCTGGGTGGCAAACGAATGGTCTACACCAACGAGGATGGCCTTCTGGAAACCAAGGTGGTAGGCCACCTGCATGGCCACGTAGGTGACGGTGGCTCCCTCCCAGACTCCCCGGGTAACGTCCGTATAGAACGACGGTTCATCGCGCGAGTGCAGGAACATCATGTCATCACTGAAGTCTATCAGGTCCCGGGCGTGCCAGCTGATGAACTTGGGACAGGGCATGCCGGCCAGCTCCCTGCCGCACTGCTCAATCACCAGCCTGTTGACGGTAACGGAGTAGGTGGTGGCGAATCCCATTTGATCGAACAGGAGGTAGATACGGTTCAGACCAAAGGTGAACTCGTTCTTGAGCAGGGTGAGGTCGGTCTGCTTGAGACTGGGCCCGTTTCCGATGATGAAACACCGCTGTCCCAGGTGCCTGTTGCGGAGCGCTTGCAGGCGTTTGACGCTGGCCTGGTACCGGGGGTCCTTCTCGTCCTGCCGCTGCCGGCGGAGGTCGGTCAGGCGCACGTACCACCAGAGCCCCCGGTCGCCGAGAAGGCGCCGGCCGGCGGCCCTGACAGGCGCGGGGAGTCGGGCTATCATTCCGTGCTCAACCTCGCTGTCGCCCCGCCGTCCACCACCAGGGTCTGGCCGGTCATGAAGGATGACCAGTCGCTGTCCGCCAGGAAGAGGATGGCCCGCGCGATCTCCTGTGGCTGTCCCACGTGCCCCATCACCGTGCGCCGGCCCAGGTCCTGCAGCAGGTCCTCGGTGCTGGCCCCGGCCAGGTGGCCGCGCTGGAGACCGGACCGCAGCATGGGGGTATCGACCGCCCCCGGCAGGACGGCGTTCACCCGGATGCCATCGGCGGCCAGCTCGATGGCCATGGCCCGGGTCAGCGCCACCAGGGCGCCCTTCGAGGCCTCATAGGCCGCGATGTTGACCGAGGTGGCTATCGCGTGCACGGAGCTCACATTGACGATGGCTGACGGGCGCCCGCGCAGCCGCGGGTGCGCCTGGCGGACGGTGAGATAGGCCGAGCGCACATTGGAGG
>CALMBS010000040.1 GCA_937860285.1 uncultured Chloroflexota bacterium | reverse complement strand
ACATGCCCCCCATCCCTCCGCCTATGACTACTACATCGTATTTCTGCTCTGCCATTGTGAAGCCTCCTCCTACATCGAATCGATCTTCTATGCCCCGGCGGTTGGCCGGTATCAGCCCGCCTGTCTCAGGCGGGCGCCAGGTAGGCAAACGAGTTCTTGGTTACCCGCACTATGACCATGGCCTCAGCATCCCTGATCCCGGGTATACTTCCCAGCTCAGTCTTCAGCAGGTCGTACACCTCTTCCATGTCCCGGAACAGGCCCCAGGACATGATGTTGTAGCGACCCGTGCAGATGATCAGGGTCTGGGTACTGTCCAGGCGGCTGAGCCTCTGCGACGCGGCCTCGATCTCTCCGGGCAGCACCGAGATGCCGACCGCCACCATGACGCGATACCCGAGGGCTATGGCATTGGGCGCCACAAAGGCCTTCACCGTGCCGTCCTCCAGAAGGCTCCGCAGCCTCGCGGAGACGGCATTCTTGTTTCCGCCGATGCTCCTGGCAATGGCCGCAGCCGACTTCCTGGCATCGCGCTGCAGCTCCCGGATGATGGCACGGTCCTGGTCGTCCAGCCTGGGGCCGCCGGCCGAGACCGGGTAGGCGGACGAGGAGTCCGCCGCGCGCCCGCTCTCCTGGTGGGGCAGGGACGGTGACTCCAGAAAGGTGAAGGACAGCTTCTTCATGCCCAGGGTGATCATGGTCTCGGCGCCGATGATCCCGGAGGTCCCACCCAGGTCTTTCGTGATGAAGGAGTGCACCTCGTCCTGGTCTTGGAACAACCCCCACAGGACCACGTCGTAGCGGCCCAGGCAAACGAACACGTTGTGGACGTTCGGCATGGCTTCCATCAGCTTCACAACGTGGTCGATCTCACCCGGGGCCACTCTCACGCCAATGACCGCGGCAGCGTTGAATCCCAGGGACGGGGGATAGACGTAGATGGTGGGGTTGACCACGCGCCGGCCCGTCAGCCGCTTCAGCTTCATGCTGACGGTGTTCCGGTGAATGCCCAGGGTGTCCGCGATCTCCGCCACACCACGCCGCCCGTCCTTCTGGAGCTCCCTGATGATGCTGAGATCGGACTCGTCCAGTCTGGTTCGAGGGGATCTTGCCATTCAGCCGGCCTCGCAGCAGACCGGGGCGCTGCCGGGACCGCTTCCCGGCCGGCGCACCCGCTGTCAGTTCAGCCCAATTGTAGCCCTAGTCCGGACAGAAATCAAGTTCCGTCACCATACGTGTGTCTATGACACCAACCTTAGGCTACCGGATGATGATGGATGCACGCAACATCAGCAATAACGAGGGCAACCGCCATCCGGGACGCAGCCGCCGGCGGTGCCCGGCGGGCCGCTATCGGGAGCGCATCCGGACCTCGAAGCCGGCCTTCCTCAGGGCATCAACGAGGCCCACCGGGTCCGATGTGGCCAGATGGGCCAGCACCTCATTCTCGCCGCCATCCGACCCCGTCCTGGCGTAAATGTTGACCACCTCGCACTTGAACTGGTCCATGACGGCGATCATCCGGCCCAGGTCCTTGGTTCCCTGCCACTGGTGCACCGAGAACCGGATCCCCGGCCGGTCAATGCCCAGCAGGGGATTGACCACCTTGTAGAAGATGTCGTTGGTGGTGACCATGCCCACCACCCGGTCACCCTCCACCACCACCAGCGCGCCCACCTTCCGGGACTGCGCCAGGGCCACCGCCTCCTCTATGGTGGTGTCGGGAGGAACCGTCAGCACCTCCCTCTTCATGACCT
>CALMBS010000039.1 GCA_937860285.1 uncultured Chloroflexota bacterium | reverse complement strand
GCGGGAGGTGGGCCTGCGACAGCTGGAAGCCCTTGGGCAGGTCCGGGTAGTAGTAGACCTTCTGGTCGAAGGCGCTGCGGGGCTGGAGCTCCGCGCCCAGGCCCAGGCACAGGAGCGAAGCCTTCTCCAGCGCCTGCTGGCTGAAGCGGGGCATGGCGCCCGGGAACCAGAGACAGGTAGGGCAGGTGTTGACATTGGGCTCGTCGCCGGGACGGTTGGGGCAGTCGCAGAACATCTTGGTGGTGCAGTTGAGCTCCACGTGGATCTCCAGCCCGATGACCGCTTCGTAGTCCATGATTAGAGGCCTCTCCGGCGCCGCTCCAGCAGGTATTCACCCAGGGCCAGCAGGCGGGCGTCGCCCATCCGGGGAGCCGCCAGCTGCCATCCCTGCGCCCTGCCCGGGCCTGGCGGGAGATAGAGGGCAGGCTGCCCGGTGACGTTGGCGAACAGGGTGGAGGCGAACTCGGCGTAGGTGCCCGGCAACGACGCGGAGGCGCCGTCCCCGGCCCCGCTGCCCGCCGGGAGCAGCAGGAAGTCCGCGTGCGCGGTGAGCTGACGCATGCCGGCCAGGAGCCTGGCGCGGATGCGGCAGGCGTCCTCGAAGGCCCCGTAGCGCTCGAACTGGAAGAAGGCCCCCTGGAACAGGTAGCTCTTCACCAGCGGGCCGAAGGCCGCACCGCGCGAGAGCAGGTACATCTCGTTCCAGTTGCGGGCGCCGGGCGCCCGCGGGCCGTAGCGCACCGAATCATAGCGGCCGGCGCAGGATGAGGCCTCCACCGCGCCCGCTATGCGGTGGACCAGGGAGAACAGGGGATAGTCGGGGAATGACATTTCGTGGATGGAGAATCCGGCCTCCTCTAGCTCACGGGCCCCTTCCGGGAGACCCTCCGTCTGTGGCAGACCGCCACTGGCCTCGGTGATGACGCCGATGGTGGTCGTCTTCGGGTCGATTTCCCTGGGGGTGAAGTCCGGTGGCCCTTCATCGGGCAGTGAGTAGTCGAGTCCGTCGTCGCCGGCGATGGCCTGCAGGATGCCCCGCACCTGGTCCAGGCGGCGGGAGAGCACCCCGCAGCACTCCATGGACGGTATCAGTCCCACCAGGCCGGACCTGGACACCAGCCCGTAGCTGGGCTTGAAGCCGCACACGCCCGCGCGGGCCGCGGCCAGGCGGCTCTCGCCCATCAGGTCCAGCACCAGCTCGGCGTGGGGGCCGCCCGCGAGCCCGTCACGGACCTCGATATCAGGGTCTCCGACCTCATCCAAAGCGTTCCGCGGATCGAGGACGGTTCGCCCGCCGCCCCGACCCTCATCCCGGCCAAGGCCA
>CALMBS010000038.1 GCA_937860285.1 uncultured Chloroflexota bacterium | reverse complement strand
GAAGAGCCTGGACGTCTCCATGCTCCACTGGCTGGTGCTGCGGCAGATGCTGGGGGTGGACACCCCGCAGAAGGAGGCCGCCTACCTCCAGTACACCCGGGACCCGGTGGAGGCCACCGAGAGGGTGGATGCCGGGGAGTGCCAGCTGGCCTTCCTCATGAACCCCATCGCCGTACCGCGGATCCTGGCCGTGGCCGACGCCGGCGAGAGAATGCCCCCGAAGTCCACCTACTTCCATCCCAAGCTGCCCACCGGCCTGGTGATGTACCCCCTGTGGGACTGATGAAGATCGGCGTGATGGCCCTGCAGGGGGCCTTCATAGAGCACCGCCGTGTCCTGGAGCGCCTGGGGGCAGAGGCCATCGAGGTGCGCCTTCCGGCCCAGCTGACCGGCCTGGATGGCGTCATCGTCCCCGGGGGCGAGAGCACCACCATGAGCCGCCTGATGGCAGCCTATGGCCTGCTCCAGCCGTTGCGGGACCTGGCCCGAGAGGGACTGCCCATCATGGGGACCTGCGCCGGCATGATACTCCTGGCGAAGTCGGTCCCCGGTTTCACGCTTCCTACCCTGGGCCTGATGGACATCACGGTGCGGCGCAACGCCTTCGGCAGCCAGGTGGAGAGCTTCGAAGCCGACCTGGACATAGCGGCCCTGGGGCCGCCGCCGGTTCACGCCGTCTTCATCCGGGCGCCCCTTATCGAGGAGGCAGGCGCGGGCGTGGAGGTGCTGGGCAGACTGCCCGGTACCGCCGGTGCGGCCGCCGTCGCGGCCAGGCAGGGCCGCCTGCTGGCCGTGGCCTTCCACCCGGAGCTGACCTCCGACAGCCGCGTCCACCGGTACTTCCTGGAGATGGCGCGCTCGTAGCCGGGGTGGGTGGCATGGCGTTCTGAGTTCCCAGGCAGCCTGCCGTCCCTCGCGCCACCGCCGCATAGTGCGAGAAGGAGTTCCTTGCGGAGAGGCGAGGGAACCGGCGGTCATCAGGCTGGCCGTTGGAGCCACCCTTATGGGGGGGGTGCACACGGGCACCATCCCATTGGGTGTTGCCGGTTAGGTTCTGTGGCTATTCGGGGGAGGGCCGAAGTTGCAGGGCAGACTAGAACTCGATCTCCTCAATCCTAATGAGGCCCAGCTTCAAAGCATGCGTAGTGGCCTCGGTACGCGAACCAACGTGCATCTTGGCAAAGATCTCTTCGAAATGGCCCTTCACGGTTCGGACGCTGACGCCGAGGCGGGATGCAATCCCCTCGTTTCTCATGCCACCCGCCGCCAGCCGCAGGACCTCGAGTTCGCGGGGCACCAGCGGCTCCAAACCCCCGACTAACGCGCGTACCGACTGTCGCCTCAAGGCGCGCGCCAACAGCTTGCGACACACTACGGGATCAAGAACGGTGACCCCCGCCAGTACTGACCGGATGGCTTGTATCAGGGACTCCCTGCTCGCCGTCTTCAGGATGTAGCCACTTGCACCGGCCTGCATGATCCCAAAAACATACGCGTCCTCATCATAGGCCGTCACGCCCAGCACAGCAACGCCCGAGTGTCTTGATTTGATCTGCCTGGTGGCCTCCACACCGCCAACTCGGGGCATTCTGATGTCCATGAGAACCAGTTCAGGCAGGAGTTCATCGGTCAGCCGGACTGCCTCGTCCCCATCGGAGGCTTCGCCCACGACCGCAGGATCCACCTCTCCCTCGACAGAATGTCGGAAGACCTGTCGAACCATAGGATGATCATCGGCAATCAACACTCGCGCCTTAAGCATACGTCATTGTCTCATGCTACGGACCATCTCTCACGATGTTTGCAATCATACCATCGCCGATCCCCACCTGCAAACAAGTGGAACAATCGGAGAAGGCCCTATCGCATGCTTCCTCGTGTGACTAGCACAACCGGTCGCATTGGACCGCCGCGTACCCAGGCGAACACGGATACAGGCCATATCCGCCAACATCCTCAGGCAGAAGCCAGAAGCCTGTCGCACTTTGGGCCAGGAGTGCACCAAAGTCCAGGGTCTTCGGTACCTTCTCGCGACTCTGTCACTCCTATAGGCTAAGACACGGATACATTCGCTGTTTTTCACACCATCTTCTCCGGCGGGTGATGCTGGGATTCGTGCCCATCCAACGTGGGACAGTTCCACACCGATCGGAAGTCTTAGTGGTGTGAGGGGAAGGGGGAAACAGCAGATGGCTCGTTTTCGGCGTATCCTCAGGGACTTCTGGTTCGGCGCAGCGATCAGCATCATCCTCTCATTGGCAATCGTGGCTACATCAGTGATGTACAACACCCGCCCGGCCTTCGCAGCCGAAGCGGGGGCCGTGGCAGACACCGTGGTGAAGGTTCCGGCAATAGTGTCCGGGCCGGACAACCCTCGTCCCGATCCCGGAGAGCGACCCGATACGAAGGCCGTGGGCCGGGCCAACGCCGACAGCGACACCGACATCGTCGCCGACAACTGCCCTGTCAAGCTGCACATTCCCAAGGGGGCCGTCGGCCAGGAAGCCGAGATTGAAATCATAGACCACGGCAGCTGGGGTAGCACCAGCAGTGTCGTCAGCTTCCTGGAGTTGAATGCGTACCCCGTTCAGGATAATGTCGCCGTCACTGGCACGAAGATCAAGAAGTTCAACAAGGACCTGACCATATCCATCCAGAACAGGTCCGCGGACCTGGCACTGGTACTGGGGACCCTATCATGTCGCTTGGCTGAGTCACGCATTGTGTAATCGGGTCAGGGGACCACTTGCAGTCGGCAGCGTGGGCGGGGCCCTTGCTGGTTTCGTAGCCGGTCTTGCGTTCCTGCCGGCGGGCGTGGTGTTCGCATTTGCCACCGGTTATGCAGCAACGGTCTACGCCATAATTTGCGAGTATGATAGCGGCAATGGCGTCAAGATAGGGGTGTTGATGATCACCCCACTGGCTATTGTCTGGTGGGCTCATCAATAGCGACTAGGCTCTTGGACACTCTGCGCTTAGATGGCAGTGATCATCTCCTCATGTGGAGAAAAGACCGGACAACTAGTGGGTCTCTTGGCTGATCGGAGGATGGAGTGTACAATCATATTTGATATTTCCGGACATGCTGTCACGGAGGCAGGTCGATGGCCAAGGACATTAGGTTCATGAGGCGCGTGGGTGTAGGGTTGAGTGTGCTGCTGGGCATAGCGGCTCTAATTGTTGTATGCCTCGACTGGGCGAGTGATTGGTCGTCAATAGCTCTCGGAATAGCTTGGAGGCTTCTAGCCGTGCTGATGCTTGTGGTGGGCTTTGCGACGTATTCTAAGACAGACAACGGTAGAGCGAAGTTGTTGAGATACTTCTATTTGGCTATGGCTGTCATGTGGCTGGTATTCCTAGTGACATACTGCCTGCATGTGTCATGAACCTTGGAACGGGAGCATGAGGGATCACCGCAATTCCAGGTGTGGTTGTGGCCGTAGCCTTGGCCCCAGGCCTTCATTAGGAAGCCTGCCTCCCTAGCTATGCTTCTCGAACGCAGGGGACATGCTCATCCTTGCCGCGTTCTGAGGAACAAGCTAGGTTGACGGGCCCCGAGGCGGCCACAGGCAGCTTGGCCAGTGCGTAGATGCCCCCGTGTTTCAGGCCGAGCCCGACTCTCCCCCGTCTCCACCAGAAACACCGACGGGCCTCCGGGGCAGTCACTGACTCCGGGGGCCCGTTTGTCGTCAGCTCGACCCCTGGCCCTTCCCTAGTAGTGGCCACCTGGAATGCCGGCACGAAGGGCGGCGTTGGCTTGATGGCCGCGATCCCACAAGTGCCGCAGCAACCCGGCGCCGTCGAGTGCCAGCACGGCCTCCTGGCCTTTGGCCAACCGGGGCGGCTTCGGGTAAAATGGTGAAGCGACCCGGGACAGAGGAGGGCGACGGATGTACAAGAACATAGTCCTGCCGTTGGACGGCTCCGATGCCAGCGAGAGCGCGATCCCCCATGCAGAGGCCATGGCCCTGGGATGCCAGGCCAGGCACGTCACCATTGTCCACGTGGTGGAGCAGGACCGGTACGAGG
>CALMBS010000037.1 GCA_937860285.1 uncultured Chloroflexota bacterium | reverse complement strand
GCGGCCGCGGCCTTTGGCCGCATCATGGACAGCGCGGAGGGTACCATGGCGCTGGCGGTCACTCATGATGTGGTGGTGCGACTGCTGGTGGCCCGGTGCCTGGGGGTGAGCCACGCCATCTACCGCCGCCTGGAGGTGGGCAACGCGTCGATGACCATCATCGAGCGGGACGGCGCCAGGCTGAAGCTGAAGGTGATGAACGACACCTGCCACCTGGAGCGGCGCTAGGCCCCCGCCGCCAGCCGGCCGGCGGCATGGCGTTCGCCTTCTGCCCGTGGCGCTGCAGATGCGCGCCACCCTATTGCAAATGCCCGGATTCGATGATATACATTAGGCGCGCTCGGCCCGGGCCGGGGAAAGGCATGCGGTGCGGGGCGCCGAGCGAGTGTAGGGAAAGGAATGGCAGTAGAGGGCAGCAGACCCGTGGAGAACGGCTCCCGCCAGACCTCCGGGGCTGGCGGAGGCACGCCCCTGGTCGTGGCGGCCATCCCGTGCTTCAACGAAGCGCGATTCATCGGCAGCGTGGTCCTGGCGGTGAAGAAGCACGTCGACCGGGTGCTGGTGATCGATGACGGGTCAACGGATGCCAGCGCGGAGATAGCCGCCTCTGCCGGGGCCGTGGTGGCCAGCCACGGCGGCAACAAGGGGTACGGGGCGGCCGTGCGGACCGCCCTGGCCAAGGGGAAGGAGCTGGGCGCCGGCGTCCTGGTGGTGATCGATGCCGATGGGCAGCACGACGCACGGGACATCCCCCGCCTGGTGCAGCCGGTGCTCGACGGCGAGGCCGACGTGGTCATCGGCTCCCGGTTCCTGGCAGGGTCCAACGGGGTGCCCCTGTACCGCAAAATGGGGCAGCAGGTGCTGACGGCCGCCACCAACGTCGGGTCCGGGCACAGGCTGACCGACTCGCAGAGCGGCTTCCGGGCCTACTCCTCCCGGGCCATGAGCCTGCTCAATCTCACCGAGGACGGCATGTCCGTCAGCTCCGAGATGCAGTTCGCCATCGCCAACAAGGGGCTGAAGGTGGCCGAGGTGCCCATCCAGGTGTCCTACGCCGAGAAGTCCAAGCGGAACCCGGTGGGACACGGTGTCAACGTGCTCAGCCGGGTGCTGGTCCTTCTCAGCCTGCGGCAGCCCTTTGTCCTCTTCGGGATTCCGGGAGCGGCCTTGCTGGTGGGCGGGTTTGTGCTGGGCGTCCGGGTGCTGGAGAGATACTCCGAGACCCAGCTCCTGGCGCTGGGCACGCTGATGGGCGCCGTCCTGCTGGTCCTCATCGGGGTCCTGGGGCTGTTCGCCGCCGTCATGCTGCAGGCCATGAAGGAGCTGCTGCGGGGGCAGTGGGAACGGTTCGAGCGGAGCGAGGAGGCTGAGCTGGGAGACGGCGGCGAGGTCCGGGACTGATCGGCCCTGGCGGACAGGGCGTCAGAGAACGGTGGCATGGGCGTAGTCGTTTCCGTCGTGGTCGTGGCCAGGAACGAAGAGCGCCACATTGCCTCTTGCCTCGAGTCGGTGCTGGCCCAGGACTACCCCCGTGATCAGTATGAGGTGATCGTGGTTGACGGCGGCTCCACTGACCGCACTGCCCACATCGCCCGGCAGCACCCGGTGACAGTGGTCGTCTCGGAACGGGCCGTGATC
>CALMBS010000036.1 GCA_937860285.1 uncultured Chloroflexota bacterium | reverse complement strand
ACTCCCGAAGAGGGCAAGAGGACCCTGGCCAAGATCTCGGTGAAGAGCCACCACAATGGCGCCATGTGCGAGAAGGCGCACCTGCGGCGAGAGGTGACCGTGGAGCAGGCCGCGTCGGCGCCCATCATCTCCTGGCCCCTGGGCCTCTTTGACTGCTGCGGCGTCAGCGATGGTTCGGCTGCGGCCATCGTGTGCCGGGCCGACATGGCCCGGAAGTTCCGGGATGACCCCGTCTTCATAAAGTCGTCGCAGATCGCCGCCAGCTCCGGGGAGGAGCTGTCCTATACCAAGTACGACATGCTGCATGTTGAGTCCACCAGCCGGGCGGCGCCCAGGGCCTACCAGGAGGCCGGCATAAAGAACCCGCGGGAAGAGATCAGCATGATGGAAGTGCATGACTGCTTCTCCATCACGGAGCTGGTGACGTACGAGGACCTGGGCATTTCGCCGAGGGGCAGGGCCAAGGAGGACATCGACGGCGGGTTCTTTGAGCTGACGGGGCAGATCCCGTGCCAGACCGATGGCGGACTGAAATGCTTTGGCCATCCCATAGGTGCCTCCGGGCTGCGGATGATGTACGAGATGTACAAGCAGCTTCAGGGCAAGGCCGGCCCGAGGCAGGTCAAGAACCCCAAGTTCGGTCTGACGCACAACCTGGGAGGAGTCCCCCTCAGGAACGTGGTCAGCATCAACATCGTTGGCCGCTAGGCAGGTGGTTGTGCCAGGCGCGATGACCCCGGGGGGTCTATCCTGATCCGGCGCTGATTGGAGTAGCTCTACCGTTGACCAGGCTGCGGATGCAGTGGTGTTAGGCCCTGCCCCCGCAGCACTTGGTCGCCGTTTCCCCTTCCAGCCCTGCCAGACGCGGACTTCGAGCCCCGGGATCGGCATGCCCGCCAGTGCCTTGACAACCACCGGCCCGCCACCTAGAATCGGCGGCAAGCCAAGCCCATCCCGGCCCGCCGGGCATCCAACCAGCACGGGGATCCATACCACAAGGAGATGGACTGGACGTGACCACTGCTTTCATAGTGAACTCCGTGGCGGCGGACCGGCACGGGGGGCGATGGCGGAGGGTCCTGGGCCACATAGCAGGGGCCGGACACCGTCCGGACGACGTCCGGATGACCACCCGCTACGGCGAGGCGACGCGGCTGGCGCGGGAGGCCGTTGACCAGGGATGCCGCCGGCTGGTGGCGGTAGGGGGGGACGGCACGGTCAATGAGGTGCTGAATGGCCTGTTTGAGGACGGGGTACCACTTGACGGAAGCGTCGCCCTGGGCATCGTGCCCCTGGGCTCCGGCTGTGATCTGGCCCGGACGCTGGGCATTACGGCCGACAGCTCTCCGGCGCTCCATCCCCATTCACCTCACCGCCTGGTGAAGATGGATGTGGGCCGGGTGGACTTCACGGACCTGGAGGGGCGGCCGCGTACCCGTCTGTTCATGAACATGACGGATGTGGGCGCCGGCGGCCTGGTGGTAGAGAAGGCGGAGCGGGCCCCGGCGGTGCTCGGCCGCCGGCCCAACTACGTCTGGGGCATAATGGCGGCGGCCCTCTTCTACCGGGCCCGGAAGGTCAGGATCGCGGTGGACGGGGGCCAGCCCATGGAGATGGCCATCAGGAACACCATCGTGGCCAACGGCCGCTACTTCGGGCGCGGATTCCTGGCCGCACCGGAGGCCATCCTGGATGACGGCCTGTTTGACATCGTCAACATAGGAGACTTCGGCACCCTGGAGGCCGTCTGGAACGTCCCGAAGCTGCGCCGTGGCGCCCACCTGGACCATCCCAAGGTGAGTCACTGCCGTGGACGGAGGGTACTGGTGGAGAGCGACGAGAGGGTGCTGCTGGAGATGGACGGGGACCTGGTGGGCACGCTGCCGGCTGCCTGCGAGGTGATTCCCGCTGCCATCAATGTTATTGCTAAGCTGCAGGGGGTGAGCCATGGCCGACCCGCGTGTTGAGAAGCTGGCCCAGGTGATCGTCGGATACTCCGTGGCCGTGCGGCCCGGCGACAAGGTGGTTATTGAGGGTGACAGCCTGGCGGAGCCGCTGCTCAAGGCAGTCTACGTTGAGGCCTTGAAGGCGGGCGGGCATCCGCTGATGCGGGTGACCCTTCCCGGCATGGAGGACCTGTTCTTCAAGCATGCCTCGGACGAGCAGTTGCAGCACGTGCCCGAACCACTCAAACTGACCACCCAGACCTACGACGTGCGGATTGCCGTTGGGGGGGCGGACAACACCCGGGCGCTGACCAACGTCGATCCGGCCAGGATGGTGCTGCATCAGCAGGCGCGGACCGAGATGATGAAGGTCTTCATGAAGCGTTCGGCGGCCGGAGAGCTGCGGTGGACCTATGTGATCTTCCCCACCAATGCCTATGCCCAGGATGCGGAGATGAGCCTGGGCGAGTATGAGGACTTTGTCTACCGCGCCTGTCTCCCGGACCTGGACGATCCGGTGGGATACTGGCGGCGGTTCTCGGAGCGTCAGCAAAAGGTCGTCGAGTGGCTCAAGGGGAAGGAGTGGCTGCACGTGGTGGGGCCCGGGACGGACCTGCGCGTCGGCATATCCGGGCGGTCGTTCGTCAACTGCGATGGAAAGTACAACATGCCTGACGGCGAGGTGTTCACCGGCCCGGTGGAGGACAGCGTTGAAGGGCATGCCTTCTTCTCGTATCCGGCCATCTATGGCGGGCGCGAGGTCACCGGGGTCAGGCTGTGGTTTGAGAAGGGGCGGGTGGTGAAGGCGACGGCCGACAAGAACGAGGACTTCCTGCGCCAGACGCTGGACACCGACCAGGGGTCGCGGTTTGTGGGCGAGTTCGCCATCGGCACCAATGAGGGCATTGACCGCGCCACCCGGGAGATCCTCTTCGATGAGAAGATCAACGGCAGCTTCCACATGGCTCTGGGGGCCGGGTATCCGGAGACCGGCAGCCGGAACGAGTCGGTGGTGCACTGGGACATGGTGAGCGATCTGCGCCGCGGCGGGGAGATCCGGGCCGACGGCCAGCTGCTCTACCGGGACGGCCGTTTCGCCATCGATTTCTGATCGAATTGGCCGGAGGGGAGGCAGATTTCGTCATGGCAGCGATGAAGGACGTGATGGCCAGGGTGGTATCCCAGAAGGGCACCTGTGCGCTGGGGCTCAAGAAGGGTGACGAGTTCCTGATCGGGCAGACCACGCCGGCGGGGATGTGCGCCTGGGCCTTCTGCGCTCTGTGGCCCTTTGCTACGGTGCTGCAGTCGGGCGCCTCCTTCCCCTGGGAGGGTGTGGGGGACCGGGCCACGGTGGCCTGTCCCGATCCCGATAACCCGGTGGTATTCGAGCTGAGGCGGCTCTAGCTGAGGGGGCGACGGCCGCCCGGGCGCCGCCCGCGGCGGACTCGTGCGTCTTGTGCTGCAAAAACAGTTGCCAGAGTCGGATGTTGACAATTACCACCACTATTGGTAAACTGGAAACAATTAGCGATACACTAAGTTATGTGGGCGCTCACTCGCACCGAGTACTAGAGTGGGCCACGGAGGTATCCATTGGGTCACAACGGTTCTGACGATGAACTCATAGACAGCACGCTGGCCTTGTCAGAGAGGGCATTTCGGGAGCTCTTCCCCATACTGCCGAAGGAGTGGCTCAGCCTGGACCTCAGCACTCCCCAGCTGAAGGTGGTCCTGCTGCTGCTGGTCCACGGTCCTTCTCGAATGAGCGTCATTGCGTCGGCCCTGGGGGTCTCGCTGGCCACGGGGACCGGCGTGGTTGACCGTCTGGTCGAGCGAGGCATCGTGGTCCGTCAGGGGGACCCGGAGGACAGGAGAGTGGTCCTCTGCTGCCTGTCGCCGAAGGGCGAGAAGATGCTGGTGGGTCTCTGGAAGCTGGCCCGTGAGCATGCGGAGATAATGTTCCGGTCGCTCTCCATCGACCAGATCATGGCGGTCAGGGCCGGGCTGCAGGCCCTCCTGGACGCCGGCGCGGCTACCAAGGACCAGCTGGGAATCAGCACGGTTCCCGGTGATGTCATTTCCGCCCCGATGCGGAAGCCGGCCAACTCCGAGGCGAAATCCAGGAAACGGTCCACGTAGCGGACCTTCCCGGACGGCGGGACGGGAGCCCGCCGCGCTTCAGCGTTCCCCTATCAGCCCTCGGCCCCGAAGGGCCCGTGCCCGTCGACCCTCGGCCCCGAAGGGCCTGTGTTTTGCGGCCCCCGTTGGTGTAAAATCATATCCGTTGGCGTCTGCCGTGTCCCCGTGTCGAGCCGGAATGCAGACCGATGAAGAGGCAAACGATACCGAAGACCATGGATGAGGAGGCGGCGCCCCGGGCGGACGCCGGGGTCTTCCGCCGCTTCTTTGAGCAGTCCCTCGATGCCGTGTTCATCGTGGGCAGCGACGGCCGGATCCTCGAGGCCAGCAAGTCCGCCACCGACCTGCTCATGGACGGCCGCCGCCAGGTCGGCCGCATGCACCTGAAGGAGATGTACGTGCAGGCCTCGGAGCTGGAGGTGGCGTGGAAGGACCTGCAGCAGAAGGGGTACATCAAGGACCGGCAGGCCAGGCTGTGGAGCCGCGACGGGACGGTGATAGACTGCCTGGTCACCATGGTGGCCGATCGCACCGGCGAAGGTGAGGTAACACAGTACCACTGTGTGGTGCGGAACGTCAACGAGTACGAGCGGACGCTGGAGGTGCTCCGGGAGAGCGAGCGCCGCTACAGCCTGCTGGCGGAAAGCATCATGGATGTCATCTGGATCCTGGATACCGATCTCCATCTCACCTATCTCAGCCCCTCAGTGGAACGCCTCCGGGGCTACAGCATTGAGGAGGTCATGTCCCAGCGCCTGGACCAGATACTGACGCCGGACTCGCTGCGGAAGGCGCTGGAGCTCATGAAGGCGGAGCTGACCGGCAAGAAGAACCTCAAGGAGCGATTCAAGCTGGGCACGGTGGGGTTGGAATTGACCCGCAAGGGGGGCGGCACGGTGTGGACCGAGAACAAGGTGACCCTCCTCTATGGCCCGGACGGCTACCCGGCCGGCCTGATGGGGGTCACCCGCGACGTCACCGAGCGGCGCAAGATGGAGGAGTCGCTCCGGGACAGCGAGCGGAGGTATCGCCTGCTGGCGGAGAACATCACCGATGTCATCTGGGTCGCGGACATGAACCTGAACCGCACCTATGTCAGTCCCTCGGGCAAGACCCTCCAGGGATACAAGTCCGCCGAGGACATCCCCCAGAACGTGAAGGACCTGATTACCCCGGCGTCTTTCAGGGCGGCCAGCAAGGTGTTTGCCAGGGAGCTGGCGGCAGAGAAACGGCGGAGGAACCCCCGGCGGTCCTGGACACTCGAGACCGAGGTCAAGCGCAAGGATGGGTCTACCGTGTGGACGGAGGACAGGGTCTCCTTCCTGCGCGACAAGTCCGGGAAGCCGACGGGCTACCTCGGAGTGACCCGCGACATCACCCTGCGCAAGCAGGCGGAGGATGCGCTGCGCCGGTTGTCGCGCCGGCTGGTGGAGGTGCAGGAGATGGAGCGGCGGGGCATGGCCCGGGAGCTCCACGACCACATTGGACAGGAGCTGACCGGTCTCAAGCTCTCCCTGGAGATGGTCTCGCGCCTGCCGCCGCCGCTGGTGAAGGACAGGTTGTCCGAGGCCCTGGCCTCGATAAACGAGCTGGTCACCCGGGTGCAGGACCTGTCGCTCGAGTTCCGGCCCGCAATGCTGGATGATCTCGGGCTGGTGCCCGCCCTTCTGTGGCACTTCGAGCGGTTCAACAGCCAGACGGGGGTGCGCGTGGCGTTCAAGCACCGCGGGATACAGAGACGGTTCGCCCCCGAGATCGAGACGGCGGTCTACCGGATAGTGCAGGAGGGGCTGACCAACGTGACGCGGCACGCTGGTGTGGTGGAGGCATCGGTCCGCCTGGTGCTCAACAAGGGCGTGCTGGGCGTATATATTGAGGATGAGGGCATCGGGTTCGACGTCGAGGCGGCGTTTGCCAGGGGAACGTCCAGCGGGCTGACGGGGATGCAGGAACGGGCCACGCTGCTTGGGGGACAGTTCGAGATCATCTCGGCGCCGGGAGCCGGGACGCTCCTGGTGGCGAAGTTCCCGGTGGGGAATACGGCGAAATCGGGGAGGGGCGTATGAGCAAGAAGACGACGATAGTGCTGGCCGACGATCACCAGGTGGTCCGTCACGGGCTGCGGGTGCTGCTCGAGGCCGAGCCGGAGTTCAGCATCGCCGGAGAGGCCAGCGACGGCATTGAGGCGGCCGAGATGATCGAGCGCCTTCACCCGGACGTCGTGGTCCTGGACCTGATGATGCCCGGGATGAACGGCCTCGAGGTGACGCGGCAGGCCAGCCAGCGCTCCCCGAGCACGAACGTCATCATCCTCTCCATGTACACCAACGAGGCCTATGTCCTGGAGGCCCTGAGGGCCGGGGCCAAGGCCTATGTCCTGAAGTCGGCCACCTCCGACGAGCTCATCCGGGCCATACGGCAGGCGGCCTCGGGCGGCCGCTACCTCAGTCCCCCCCTGTCGGAGCGGGCCATAGAGGCCTACTCCCGAAAGGCAGAGGGCACGGCCATGGATCCCTATGAGACGCTGACTACCAGGGAACGCGAGGTGCTGCAGCTGGCCGCTGAAGGGTGCACCAATGCCGAGATCGCCTCGCGGCTGTCCATCAGCCCGCGCACCGCGGAGACACACCGCACCAACCTCATGCGCAAGCTGGGCCTCCACAGCCAGACCGACCTCATCCGCTTTGCTATCCGCCGCGGCATTCTGCCGCTGGAAACGTAGCCGGCGCGCGGGAGCGCCGGCTCGCGTCTTCCGCTCCTTGTCAGTCATTGGACTACGTACCCTCCCAACCGGAATTACGTGGACCTACTGATTCACACTGCGCAAAAACGTAGTATATTAGTATTGCTAAAGGTTAGGACGGCAGTTACATTTCCAAAGAGGGGGACGGTTCGGCTTGCTTGGGCTACGGGTCCTAGCTGCGCACGTTAATATGCATCCACGGCGGCCACCATCATGCGATCCGGTCAGACCAGGTAAAGGCCTGTTTGGGACAGGCAATGCATCGCGGCTTCGGAATCAGGGCGCACTCGGCCACCTCTTCGAGACGAAGGGTGGACCATTAACTGGGGAGGAAAGAGCCATGAAAGCGCCAACTCTTCGTCACAGAGCGGCGACCGCGAACGAAGTAGCAAAGGTCGAGGGGCCAGCAGCAACTCAAACTGTGCAGTCAGGTTGCAGGCATTACTGGGAGATTGAGCGGGCGACTGCCCAGGTCAGCAAGGGCGTCTGCAAGCTTTGCGGATGCCACAAGCAGTTCCCTAACTACCTCTCGGATTGCATCGCCGGCCCGGACAAGGAGAGCTATCAGGAATGGCTCAGCAAGCAGGAGTGGCAGGACATGCTGACGACTCCTGAGAGCGCCATTGTCCTAGATATTGGGGGGGGCAGCCATTATTCCATCCACGAAGGAAGACCAAAGGTCACCGAGAAGGGGCTCTAAGTGGTACCCCAAGCGGTACGACGACCTGATCATTCAGCGTTGGGCTAGAGCCTGCAGTGAGTCGAACAACGAGTGCCGCGGCTGTCGGTACGAGCATGACTGCCAGGACCTGGCGGATCGTTTGATAGCCTGCATGTACGTTCACTCACCATCTACCAACTCGAGACTGAACCTGGAAGACGGCCCGCAGGCCTGCATGCCCTGAAGACGAAAGCGCCGATAGCTGCGAGCGGGGACCGCAGTCAGGAGGCGTCGGGGGCAGCATCGCCGGATCTGGCTGCGAAGGCCGTCTTTCCTGCTTCTACCGCATGAGGTGGAAGCGCTCTCACATCTCCCATGATCCTGGCGAGAGCGTACACGTGGGCGGTCTTCTCCAGTATGGCGCAGTTGTCGAAGGCCTCTCGCAGATCCCGGCCGGCGGCTACCGCACCGTGGCTGGCCAGCAGGGCGGCATTCCTCGAGCCGAGGGCGGCCACGGCATTCCTGGCCAACTCCGGGCTGCCGGGCAGCGCGTAGTCCGCCACCACAATCTCACCGCCGAGAAAGGTGACCTGTTCGTCCAGCAGCGGCGGGATCTCCCGGGCGGTTACCGCCACCAGGCAGGCGTGGACCGCGTGCGTGTGGACTACGGCGCAGACGTTCCTCCTGGCGCGGTAGATGGCCAGGTGCATCATGGCCTCTATGGAGGGCGCCAGGTCCCCGGCTATGCGCTGACCCTGCATGTCCAGCACCACGATATCGTCAGCCGTCATGGTGTCGTAGCAGCGTCCGCTGGGGGTGATGGCCATCAGCTCCCGGCCCCCCGGTTCCCGGAAACGCTGGCTGACGTTGCCGGCGGTGCCCGCTACGAAGCCGGCGTGGTGGATGCGACGTGCCGTCTCAACTACCTCTGACCTCTGGGCTTCCCACATCATGGCCTGACTTCCTCACTCGGGCCCTGGGCCCGTCCGGGGAACGAGGAGACTGAATCCGGTCTCGCTGTCCCGGACGCGGGACACGCTGGCGCCGGTGATCTCGTAGACAATGACCTCGCCCACCACCCAGGTGCTGACGCCTGGCCGCAGGCAGCCGGTGGTGGTCTGGCCGGACCGCCCCAGGGCGGCATGGATGTGCAGGCGCGGCCGGCCTTCCTCATCGGGTGCGATCACCCCTACCCCGGCGACCTCGTGGGCCCCGTCGATCGGCAGCAGCATGGGTTCCGGGGGGCGCTCATCGGTGCGGCGGGGACCGACCACGACGTGCCCCTCTCCGATGCCCCCTACCAGGATCGCGTGTCCGACGGAGATTCCCTCCTGTTCGGCGAAGCGCTCAATGCAGTCGGGCAGCCGGTCCCCGTGCTCCAGGCGGATGACGAAGACGCGGCCCAGGCGGCCCTCAGCTGACTTCATCTAGAAATTCCTGCCTGACTAGGCTGCGCTCTGGCGGCCGTCCAGCCGGTAGCCGTCCAGCAGCTTGCGGTAGTGGTACCCGTACACCGCCAGGGTGATGGCCAGCGGGAACTGGCGGGGCCGCTGGACCAGGGTGGAGGTCACCAGACGCCAGTAGTACATACGGCCCTTCTCCCTGACCCCCAGGTACCACATCGACTTCAGCAGGGCGCTCAACTGGCGCTTGTTCAAGCCGCGGTGGCCGTGAACCACCGGCCGGTGCTCTCTGAAGAAGGTGCCGATCCGGGCGTAATAGTTGCGCGGCGAGTATATGGACGCCAGGACGTTCTGGTAGCCGCCCACCAGGGACTCGCGGTTCATCTTGGGGACGAAGTTCATGGAGAAATCGGTGTTGTCCCCCGACGACTCACGAAGAAGGCGGTCCTCCTTCTTGAGGCGCATCCAGAGCCTGGTGCCCCGCGGGGCGCTGAGCAAGCCGACCATGGCGGTCACAATGCCGCTCTGCTGGATGAAGTTGATCTGGCAGTCGAAGATGTTGGAGGGGTCACTGTCGAAACCCACGATGAACCCCCCCTGTACCTCCAGGCCGTGGTTCTGCAGCTTCCTGACGGAGGCCACCAGGTCCCGGTTGGTGTTCTGGTGCTTGCCGCACTCGCCCAGGCTCTCCTCGTTGGGTGTCTCGATGCCGATGAAGACCCGGTCGAACCCGGCATCGGTCATCATGGTCAGCAGCCCGTCATCGTCGGCGAGGCCAATGGAGGCCTGGGTAAAGAGGGTGAAGGGATAGTCCCGCTTCCTCATCCAGCTGATGACGGCGGGCAGCACCTCGGCCTTGAGCTTCTTCTTGTTGCCGATGAAGTTGTCATCGACGATGAAGACCGTGCCGCAGCAGCCCAGGCGGTAGATGGCCTCCAGCTCGTCGATGAGCTGAGTGACCTCCTTGGTCCGCGGGACGCGTCCGTTCAGCAGCACGATGTCGCAGAACTCGCAGTCATAGGGACAGCCCCGCGAGTACTGGATGCTGAGGGTGGCGTATTTCCTGGTGTCAATCAGGTGCCAGGACGGGATGGGGCTCTGGCGGATGTCCGGCCTCTCCTCCGTCTGGTAGAACCGCTCCCCGGTCCCCTTCTCCAGGTCCGCCACCAGGCGCGGCATCAGGGATTCGGCCTCCCCGAGCACGAAGTGGTCCACCTCCGGGAACTCGTCGTGGACGGTGGTGAAGAGGGGGCCGCCGGCCACGATCTTCTTGCCCATCTGGTGGCACCGCCGGACCACATCGTGGGCCGACTGGCGCTGCACGTCCATGGCGCTGACGAACACGTAGTCCGCCCAGGCGATGTCCCTGTCGTGGAGGTCGTCCGTGTTCAGGTCGACGACCTTCTTGGCCCACTCTTCGGGCAGGAGGGAGGCGACGGTGAGCAGCCCCAGTGGAGGGTAGGCCGCCTTCTTGGCGATGAACTTCAGTGCGTGTCGAAAACTCCAGAAGGTGTCGGGGTAACGTGGATATGCGAGAAGAATGTTCAATCTACTCCTTCGTTGAGGGGCTAGCCCGCTGCGCGACACAGGGGAACGTAAGACGCATCGGATAACATAATACCAGCGGTGGCAAGCCCTTGTCCACAAAGGCGGGCCTTCATCCCGGAGTGGTATCATATGAGAGGCGAGTGCGAATGGCCGGAATCGAGCTCGATGAGACCAGGGCGATAGCCACCTTTCTGGACAGGGTGGGGCGCTTTGCCCAGGTGGCGCTTCTCACCGACGCGGAGGTCGGGGAGCTCTTCGGCCCGGAAACGGTCGCGGCCATGGCCGCCTTTGACAGCTTCAGCCGGGAGAGCGGGCTGTGCGCGTCCTGCGGCGGCGAGTGCTGCCGCGAGATAGGCTGCGAGGTGTACTCTCCGCTCTTCCAGCAGTGCCCGATCTACGACAACCGGCCCCTGCTGTGCCGGTTCCACTTCTGTCATCGTTTCGACCAGGTGGACAAGGCCCTGGTGATCGCTCTCCGGGATGTCTTCATGGCCTGCTACACCGCCGACCAGATCTCCAGCGGCACCATCGCCAGGTCGATGAGCGTGCCTCCCCTGGAGAACGGGTGCCCGATCCTGGCGGCCAATGTCCAGCCCGTGGCGGACTCGGTGCGCGACGGCAGCCTGAGTCCCGGTGAGGGCATCCGGCTCATCCGGGAGGAAGTGGAGCGATATCGACGGTACCACCCGGCGTCGCCGGCACCCTGACCGGGCCCCGTCAGGCGTCGTCGGAGGCCTCGGGCCGGCCGCGCAGGCGCTTCTTCTGCGAGAGCTTCTCCTTGGACTCCTTCTGCCGCCGGATGGAGGAGACGGAGGGCCTGGTGAGGATGCGCCGCTTCCGGGGGCGGTTGAGCCGATCGAGCTTCTCGATGAGGCGCTCGAAGGCCATCTGGCGGTTCTGCGCCTGCGAGCGGCGCTCGGAGGCCACCACCGTGATGCCGGAGGGCGGGTGTGTCAGGCGGACGGCCGTCTCTTTCCGGTTCTTTCTCTGCCCGCCCGGACCCGCTGCCCGGTAGGGCTCGATGACCACCTCTGTCTCCAGGGTGGCCATGTCCGTGGCGAAGCGTTTCGCATCAGGCATGGCGCCGGGACCTGTTTCTCTCCAGGGCCTCGTTCAGCTTCTCCATGAACAGGTCCCGGTCCGCAGGGGAGATGAAGGTGCTGCTGGCGGGGCCCAGCAGCTCTATGCATTCGCTGGAGGTACAGTTCATGTATGAGACCAGATACTCCAGCCCCCACAGGGTGTGAGGGCGGACCCCTTCGACCCTGGAGAAGGGCAGGTTCATGGCGAAGGGACGCAGGTACACGATCCTGAGCCTGTCGTCGAGCAGCTGGTATCTTCGTGGCGCCAGGAAGGCGTACACGGACAGACAGCAGGCTGATGCCAGGACCGTGTAGACCACGCCAGTGGCGATGTGGCCGGATGCCAGCCACAGGATTGCTCTCACCAGGAGCCACAGGCCCAGGATGGCCGGCGGCAGGTGGGCCAGCACACTGGCTGCGTTCCAGCGCGGAACATCCTGGTGGATCAGGGTGTTGCCCCCCTTCGGGGAGACGGAGGACGTCATCCGTGGCTCCTGCCGCCCCGCCCCGGGTGCCGCCTGAGGAAGCCGCGGACCGCCAGGTTGGCTTCCTCCTCGGCCTCCCACAGGTAGCCGTGGCCGGCGCCCTCGAAGAGGACCAGTTCCGCGCCCGGTATCCGGGAGGCCAGGATGCGGGAGTTCTCCGCCGGGATGAGCTGGTCGCCGGTCCCGGCCAGGACCAGTGTGGGGGCCGTGATCTGCGGCAGCCTGTCGTAGGTCTGAAAGCGGGCCACCGCCTCCGCCTGCCTTCGGTAGCCCACTGCGGACGGAGGGCTCTCGGCGCCCTTCCTCAGCCACTGCCTGACGCTGGCCGGGTGGCTGCTGACAAAGCCGGCGCTGAAGCTCACCGAGGCTGACACCCTGGCGATCTCCGCCGGCGGGAGGGACATGATGCTGAACAGCTCCTCCAGGGACTCCGCGGGCGGCAGCACGGCCTGCGGCCCGCCGCAGGTGGTGGCTCCCAGCACCAGACTCTTCACCATCTCCGGATGGCGCAAGGCCAGCTCCTGCGCGATCATGCCGCCCATGGATACGCCGTAGACGTGGGCCCGGTCGATCCCCAGCGTCTCCAGCAGGCCGGCGGCATCGGCCGTCATCATCTCCATGGTGTACGGGACGTCGGGGCAGTCGGAGCGGCCCACGCCGCGGCTGTCGTAGGCTATCACCCGGTAGTCCGGCGAGAGGGACTCGACCTGTGCCCACCAGAGGCTTGACCCGCCCCCCAGGCCCATGATCAGCAGCAGCGGCTCACCGCGGCCGCTGGCCTCGTAGTAGATATTGATGTCGCCTACCCTGGCCCGTGGCATGCCTGCCCTCCCGGCGGGCGCCTTCGCTACTCGGCGGCCGGCGGCGCCTGGTCCTTCTTCTCAGCGGCCCTGCCGCGGGCGCGCAGGGCATGCCTCCAGGTGAGCACCTCGGCTGCGATGTAGACGAGGGCGATGATGTAGCTCACGGCGGCGAACCAGACCCACCAGTTGGGCTGAAGCACGACCATTATTGTGCCCAGGGCCAGCCAGGCCGCAATCAGGATCATCTGCAATGCCCGGCGTCTCAGCAGCTCTCTCTTGGTCATGCCGCTACGGCTCGTGCCTGTGCCGCTTCCCCCTCTTGAGCCCGGAGAGGTCGATGCCCTCGATCCAGGCGGTACTGAGCTTGCCGGTGTCAGGCGGCCTCTCCTTCCCCCTGGGCCAGAAGTCCTGGCACCCTTCGTCATGGGTGACGTTGGGCCTGCCGGGGTGGCGGCAGCTCCTCCAGTTGAACTCGCAGCGCGGGCAAAGGTACTTCAGCTTGATGGTCTTGCCTCCATCGCCGCCGGCTGCGGCAGCGTCGCCCGACCAGCTTCGTGCTATTGTAGCACAACCCGAAAGGCCGCACATTGCCCCGGCGGCGCTATCGCCGCCCTGCGCCGCCCGACTTTCGCCGCTGCTTCTCCGCCAGGACCTGCCTGGCCCGCTTCTCCCGCCTCCAGCGGCGCACCTGGAGCCAGCAGTAGAAAGCGGCCACCCCGTAGCAGCCGCAGGTGGCCAGGATGTTGAAGCCTCTGGCCTCCGCCTCGCCGCTCACCGCCTTCACCAGGAAGTAGGTCCCGATGCCCAGCCCGGCCAGGATCATGGCGACCTGAACGGCGATAGCCCGGTTTCTCTGGATGCGCTGTCTGCGGTCCTGCGGTCTCATTCCCTAGCCTGCCGCCCCCTTCAGGACCAGTGCGACACCGAGGATGGCCAGGCCGCCGCCGCAGGGCAGGCCCATCCGGAGGACCCTGAGGTCCGGCTTGATGAACTTGACCACGCCCTCGGCGATCATCAGCGCCCCGGCGAAGATGAGCATGACGTTGGCGGCCGTATCCATCATAGAGCCTCCTGGACGCTTCCTATGCCACGTGGACCCACAGGAACAGGCTGGGGTAGCATCCCAGCTCCATTCTCTGGTAGGCGATCTTGCCATCCCGGAAAAGAGAGAACTGAATCTCGTGCTTCTCGGAGAAATCGTAGTCGACCTGCTGGCTCCAGGACTGGCCTGCAGAGACCTTCTGGACGGCCGAGGCGATGGTGGTCGTCCCCTCCTGGTAGCTCTCGCCGACCTCGAGTGAGACCTGGTAGGCAGCCTCCTTCTGGTCCAGGTTTGACACATCGGCCTGAAGACGGTCCTTGCCTACCCAGAGTGCCAGGGAGGTCCCGGCCTGGCCGCCGATCTGCCGTACCTTCACCAGCCGGAACTCGATCCGGAGGACCTCTATGACGTCCGTGCCGACCTCGTGTCCCTGGATGAGGGGCTCAACCAGGCTCACCCTGCTGCCGGCGACGGCTTTGACCACGGCCGCTTCCTGCCCGACCCATATCCTGTCGCCTGGCGCCAGGTGCTCCACCGACGCCACCTGGATGCTGCTCGTCCCGGTCGCGGAAGTATTGTCCGTGGCCTCGTTCACGATCTCGGTCAGGGCGGTGGTGGCGCACACCTCCGTCGGGACGAAGCTGACTTCGTTCTCCCAGACGCCGTCCGGGGCGAGCCTGATGGATTCGGTGGTCTTCAGCACCTGGTTCCCGGCCCTCACCTCGATACGGTAGGTCATGGTCTCCCCTTCGTGATTGGTGACCCCCAGCGTCACGATGGCCGGCTGGCCGGCCGCCACCTCGGTAGGGCGGCTCTGGGCGCCGCGCACGTAGAGGCCGCTGTATTTCTCGCCTTGCTTCGGGTTGGCCACCACGGCGACCAGCGTGACGATGGCGGCCAGGAAGGCCACCACCAGGACCATGGACACCATCTTGTCCAGGGCGCTGAAGCGCCCTCCCGCCCGGAAGGGCGAGTTGAACACGATCTCCAGGCGCTCCTCTTGCGGGATCCTGCTTCTGCGGATCCAGGCCAGGGCCGACATGATCGCGGTGAAGACGGCGATGCCGGCCAGGACCGGATGGAGGTCGATCTCCCAGAGGAAGTTCAAGGCGAACCCGACGGCCGCGGAGATGATGATCGAAAAGGCGACGGACAGCGCCACCCGTTGTGCCCCCCCTACGTCACTCTTTCCCGGGAAGAGGGTGGCCATGACCGTATACCCGGGGAAGAAGAGAAGGAACGGGAGTCCCAGGACCAGCCGGAGGGCCCAGACCTGCACCGGCCAGGCCACCACGATCAGAATCACCGAGCAGAGGTTGATGAGCAGCAGCTCGTTCTTGAGCCTGATGCCGGTCACCGGGCGCGCCCCATGCCAAACCACTCCACGGCAAGTATTCTAGCACAGCCTGCGCAGGTAGCCCAGCCGGAATCGCCCGGCGTTTGCCCGGCCCCGGTGGTTGTGGTATAAGGGCCCTTGAGGGGGACGCCCGGCCGGCGGGGAGGGCGTCTGGCTATGGATACGGTTGATGGAAGTCCGCATTCTGGGCGCCCACCAGACGGAGACCGGCGAAGCCAGGCCGACATCGCTGCTGATCGACGGCCTGCTGGCCATCGACGCCGGCAGCCTGTGCTCCGGCCTGGAGCTGCCGGACCAGGTCCGGCTCAAGGCGGTCCTGGTCACGCACCATCACTATGATCACGTGAAGGACCTGCCGATGATAGGCCTCAACCTGGCCTACCGGGGCTGCCTGGAGGTCTACGGCACCGGCGTGCTCTTCGAGACCCTCTCCACCCACCTGCTTGACGGCCAGCTGTACCCCAACCTCCTCGAGTGGCCCCCGGGACGTCCTTCCCTCAGGTCCCACCGGATCGAGGAGTACCGGCCCTTCGATGCAGCGGGTTACTCCGTCCTGGCGGTGCCGGTGCCGCACAGTGTGCCGGCCGTGGGGTTCCAGGTCACCTCTCCGGGCGGCCGGAGGCTCTTCTTTACCGGTGACACCGGGGGGGGGCTGTCGCCCTGCTGGGAGCACGTAGCGCCTGACCTGCTGATCACCGAGATGACCTTTGTGGGAGAGATGCAGGACCGGGCCCGGCAGAAGGGGCACCTCTCTCCGCCTCAGCTGGCGGCGGAGCTGGCTGGCTTCCGCCAGGCGAAGGGGTACCTGCCGCGGGTCGTGCTGGTCCACCTCGACCAGGCCCGCGAGGCGGAGGTGGCCGCGGAGGTGGCCGGCATCGCCCGGGAGCTGGAAGCCAGCATCACCCTGGGACGGGAAGGGATGACGGTCAACGTGTAGGGGGGGCTGATGGAGATCAGCTTCGTTGTCGACTGCAATGCCGGCAAGCTGGCCCGGTGGCTCCGGATGATGGGCTACGACACCCTGTTCTTCCGGGACATAGACGATGGCCAGCTGGTGGAGCTGGCCCTTCGGGAGGGCCGCGTGCTGGTGACCAGGGATACCCAGATC
The DNA here is from genome assembly GCA_937860285.1 of uncultured Chloroflexota bacterium. Taxonomy (GTDB): domain Bacteria; phylum Chloroflexota; class Dehalococcoidia; order UBA2247; family RBG-13-53-26; genus JAFGCL01. Next base: position 12,433 of record CALMBS010000036.1, on the reverse strand, counting down.
GCCAGGCGCCGCGTGGCGGTGAGCGGCCGTCTCCGGGTCGTCCTCACCCGGGACGATGACCCGAAGAGGCAGCTGCGGCACGTCATGGAGGAGCTCAACCTGGACTGGCGGGGGACGGAGTTTACCCGGTGCCTGGAGTGCAACCGGCCGCTGCTGCCGCGGGGCCGGGAGGAGGTGAAGGACCTCGTTCCCCCCTACGTCTTCAGGACTCAGGCCCAGTACGTGCAGTGCCCGTCGTGCGGGCGGGTCTACTGGCAGGGCACCCACTGGCAGCGCATGAAGCAGGCCCTGGAGGAGATGAGGGCCGGGGCCCCGGGCCTGCCGCCTGGACCCGGCGCGGCCCGCGGCTAGCCGTGGTCGTATTCGTGGGGATACTTCGGGGACCAGAGCGCCCCACTCGTTGACACGTAGGCGTTGTTGAGATACTGGAGCAGCATGCGCTGCGCGTTGTAGTACGAACCGTTGATGGCGATGGCCCAGCGCATGACGCGGCTGTACTCGTCGGGCCTCTGGTAGAACATCGGCACGATCACCTGCTCCAGCTTGTCGTACAGGGAGGAGGTCTCCCTGGCCGGATCGCTCTCGGCCTCCCAGGTGTCGCCTATGGCCCAGCCGGTCACGCCCTCCACGTTGCCCTCGATCCACCAGCCGTCCAGAACGCTGAGGCTGGGAACACCGTTCAGCGCCGCCTTCATGCCGCTGGTCCCGGAAGCCTCGAATGGCTTCTGGGGGGTGTTGAGCCACAGGTCTACGCCCGAGCAGACGTACTTGGCCAGGCTCATGTCGTATTCCTCAAGATAGACGATCTTCACCTTGTCCCGGAGCGCGGCGGCCGCCGCGAAAATGCTCTGTATGAGCCGCTTCCCGCCATCGTCGTTGGGGTGGGCCTTGCCCCCGTAGAGCACCTGGAGCGGGCCGGCGCGGCTGACGATGCGGGTCAGCCGATCGAGATCGGAGAACAGCAGGTCGGCCCTCTTGTAGGCCGTGGCCCGCCTGGCGAAGCCGATGGTCAGCACCTCCGGGTCCAGGACCTCCCCCGTGCGTTCCCTCACCTCATTCATGAGCGCCTGCTTGGCGTGAGCGTGCGCCTCCCTGATGTCTCCCAGGTCGATGCTGACGGCGTAGCGCAGGTAGAGGTTGTCCCAGCGCCACTCCGGAATGTGCCGGTCGAAGACCTCCTTGAAGGAGGGAGACGTCCAGTTGACGGCATGCACCCCGTTGGTGATCGAGTTGATGGGGTAGTTGGGGAACATGCTGTGGGCGATCTCCTCGTGGTGCATGGAAACACCGTTGACGTAGTGCGAGAAGGAGAAGGCCAGGTAGGTCATGTTCAGGATGCCATCCAGGAAGCACCTCCCTGATTGCAGCGCGGAGGTGAGCTCCTCACCCAGGACCTGCGAGACCAGCGATGCGGGGAAGCGGTCATGACCGGCAGGGACAGGGGTGTGAGTGGTGAAGACGCAGCGCCGCCTGACGGCGTTCATCGTCACCTGGGACAGCTCGCCTATGCTGGAGCCCTCCGAGAGCTCCATGGCCACGGCCAAGGTCAGCAGCGCCGAGTGGCCTTCGTTCATGTGATAGACCTGGACGTTCCGGTAGCCGATGGCGGCCAGCATGGCCGCGCCCCCGAGCCCCAGGATGACCTCCTGGCAAAGCCGGTAGTGGGAATCGCCGCCATAGAGGTGATCGGTCAGGGTCCGGTCCCAGGCCGTGTTCTCCGGGAGCGCCGTGTCCAGGAAGTAGACGGGCACCGTGTGGCCCGAGATCCCCGTCAGGCCGTAGAGCCAGGCCCTGATGCGCACCGGTCGCCCTTCGATGGTCACCGATACGTGCTCGGGGACGGCCTCCAGGAGGGTTTCAGGCGTCCAGGTGGCGGCCGTCTCGGCCTGGGCCCCCTTCTCGTCCAGGTGCTGGCGGAAATAGCCCTTGCGATGGAGGAGGGTGACGCCTACCATGGGTATGCCGAGATCGGCGGCGGAGGAGAGGGTGTCCCCGGCGAGCATGCCCAGGCCCCCGGCATAGGTCGGCAAGGCCGGATCAAGGCCCACCTCCATACAGAAGTAGGCCACCACGGGGCGCAGCCCGTCGTTCTCGGACAGCATGGTCATGGCCTAGGCCGCGTGTCTCTCTCTCAATCCGCTACCGGGACAATGCACCGACAATCGCTGCTTCCTGATGGGGGATTGCCGGCAGAGCGGCGCCTCCGTTGGGCCGCCGGCGCCGCAATCGACTACACGGCGTAGTCTAACCCGCCGGTCATTCGCTGTCAACAAGCGTGCCGGCGATCCTCCGGGCCTCTTCCAGATCGGCCAGAGTGTTGATGTTGCGGAAACTCAGATGGTCCGGGTCGAGCCTGTCTATCTGGGCCTCGTCTACGTACTTCACTCTAACCGAGGGCAGGATGGCCCGGATCTGGAGGCGGCCCTCTTCCAGCTCCCGGCGGAAGGCGGGCAGGCAGGACCTGGAGTACACGGCATGAAGCGGATGAATCAGGCCCTGGAGGCGCGGCATGACCACGTCACAGCCGGCTGCGGCGTCCATCAGCCATCGCAGCAGCCCCGGGTTGAGGAAGGGCATGTCGGCCGCCACCACCAGGCTGTGGCCGGCCTCTGTCAGGGACAGGCCGGTGAAGATGCCTCCCAGTACGCCCTTCCTGGGGTAGATGTCGGAGGCGAAGGAGAGCCGGGCGTGCCTGGCCTCGATGGCGGGCTGCGGCTGCCCCTCCCCGGTCACCACCAGGATGCGGTCGCTGATCGGGTCCAGGCGGTCGATGACCCGCTGAACCAGCGGCCGGCCTCCGACGACCTCAAACAGCTTGTTCTTCCCGAGGCGCTTTCCCTCACCGCCGGCCAGCACAATAGACGTCATGGTCAGCCCCTGACTCTTATGATAGTGAACCGGCCGGCGTTCGTCCAAGCCGGCCGTCGCCCGCATGCGAGGCACAGCGGTGAGGATCGTGAGAGGCCGGACTGCCGGGTTGAGACACGGATGTGAAGTCCTTGCGGCACACTAGCTGCTATCCCCGGACACTCCCGGGAGAGAGCGGAGAGGATGTCGCTTCGCAGACGAGCGCTAGTCATCACCATTGTGGCCATCGTTGCGGCCATAGTCATCTCCCTTATTGTCTCTCAGATTGTCCTGATGAGACGCTTCGATCGTTTGGAGGAGCGGGAGACCCGGCAGAGCGTCTCGCGTGCCGTGACCACCCTCTACAGCGAGTTCTCCGCGGTCAACATGGCTTCTGACGGTGAGCTGACCACGGGCTCGATCGCCCTCGGTGACGGCGACGCGTCCGTCGGACTGAGCCTGGACAACGAGACGATGGCCGCCCTCGGCCTCAACTTCGTGGTTTTCGCGGCGCCCGGCCGGCTGCTGTACGGGTACGGATGGGACGACGGGCGGGGGAGCCTGCCGTTGCCCGCGGACCTGGTGGCGCAGATGGAGCCGGGCAGCCTCCTGATGCAGCCCCCGGACGGTGACTCCGGCGTGACCGGCATTGTGATGGAGACGTGGGGGCCGCTCCTGGTGACCTCATACCCGGCCCGGGTCTCGGTCGGAGGGGCGCTTATGGACGGCATGATGGTCCTGGCGCGGTACCTCGACGAGGACGAGATGGCCCGGTTGTCGGAGGTTACCGGCCTGGCGGTGACCCTTCGCGAGCTCAGCGATCCCGAGATGCCGGACGGGGTCCTCCAGAGCCAGATGGGCGCCGGCGAGGCCGCCCCCGTATACATCCGGGTCCTGGGCCAGAACAGCATCTCCGGGTATGGCGTGCTCGATGATATCTACGGCCAGCCGGCGGCTGTCCTCCAGGTGGACCTGCCCCGCGACATCCATCACCAGGGCCAGGTCGCCCTGCTGTACCTGGTCTGCGCCATCGTGGCGGTCGCCGTGGTGATGGGGCTGGCGGGCGGCTACCTCGTGCAGCGGGCCTTCCTGACGCGGCTGCTGCGCCTGAGCAGCGGCGTGGTCCGCGTGCGCACCACCGGAGACCTGGCGCAGCGTGTCGACGTCACCGGGAACGACGAAATGACCACCCTGGAGATGTCCATCAACTCCATGCTGGCCTCCCTGGAGAAATCGCAGAAGGAGCTGCGCGAGAGCGAGGCGCAGAACAAGGCCCTGGTCAAGGGCATCCCGGATCTGATGTACCGCATAGGCATGGACGGCACTCTGCTGGAGGGGCGGTCGGCCAGGGGAGGGAACATCCTGGAGCCCTACCGCCAGATACAGGGGAAGACCCTGTACCACCCGACCCGGCAGTACAGCGACCTGACCCGCGAAGTGATCCAGCGTGGCCTGGACCACATGGACGTGGCCCTGAAGACAGGGGAGGCCCAGATATTCGAGTTCCAGCTGGCGGTGGACGGCCGCGACTACTTCTACGAGGTCCGGATGATGGCCAGCGAGAAGGAAGGCGAGCTGCTGTGCGTGGTCTTCGATGTCACCCAGCGCCACGCTGAGGCGGAGAAGAAGGAGACCCTCATCAAGGAGATCCACCACCGGGTGAAGAACAACCTGCAGGTCATCGCCAGCCTGCTCTACCTGCAGTCCACGCGGCTCTCCGATCCCAAGATAGTTCACATGTTCGAGGAGAGCTCCAACAGGGTCAAGTCCATATCGCTCATTCATGAGAAGCTCTACAAGGAGCGGCTGCAGCCCCACAACAGCCGGGGAGAGGTGGACTTCGGCGAGTACGTGCGCGATCTCACCAATGCCCTGTTTGCTTCTTACGGGGTGGACCGGAGGTCGATCCATCTGGTCCTTGACGCCAGCAACGTCTACCTCAGCCTGGATTCCGCCGTCCCGTGCGGCCTCATCGTCAACGAGCTTATATCGAACTCGTTGAAGTACGCCTTCCCCGATGGCCGGGCGGGCGAGATCCACATCACCATCTTCGGGGACGCTGACGGCCGGACCACCATGATCATCGGTGACAACGGCGTCGGCCTGCCGCCCGAGACGGACCTGGAAAAGTCCACGTCCCTGGGCCTGCGCCTGGTGAAGATGCTGGGCCAGCAGCTGGGCGCCGAGGTGCAGGTGAACCGGAGCAGGGGCACGGAGTTCAAGTTCAAGTTCACTGACTTCAGGAGAAAGGACGACTCACCGTCGGGCACTCCGCCGCCGAAGGAGGCTGTGGGGACCCGGACCGGAGGAGGATAGAGAGATGGTGGACAAGGCCAGAATCATGGTCGTCGAAGATGAAGCCGTGATCTCCATGGAGATCCAGGACAGGCTGGCCAGGATGGGTCACTCGGTCTGCGGCACGGCCGCCAGCGGGGATGAGGCGGTTTCCGTGGCCACCGCCAACCACCCCGATCTCATCCTGATGGATGTTCAGCTCAGGGGGGATATCGACGGTGTGGAGACGGCCCAGAGGATCCGCAGCCGGATCGAGGTCCCCGTCATCTACCTCACCGCTTTCGCTGACGATCGCACCGTGCAGAGGGCGAGGGAGACGGAGCCCTACGGCTATCTCATCAAGCCGTTCTCCGAGAAGGAGCTCTACGCCGCCATCGAGATGGCCCTCTACAAGCACACCATGGAGGAGAAGCTGAGGGAGAGCCAGCGGCAGTTTGCCACCACGGTCAGGTGCATTGCCGACTGCGTCATCGTCACCGATACCGAAATGAGGATCACCCTGATGAACCCCTCCGCCCAGAGCGTTACCGGCTGGCGGGAGGAGGAGGCGCTGGGCCTGAAGCTGGACGCGGTGCTGAAGATCGTGGACGAGAGGACCGGGAAGCCTTTCGAGACCCCGGTGGCCGAGGTCCTGGAGAAGAGAGTGGCCCTGAACATGATCGGGCCGGTCCTTCTGATCCGGAAGAACGGCGAGAGGATTCCCGTCGAAGACAGCGCCGCGCCCATGATAGACGATGTTGGACGCCTCACCGGGGCGGTCATGGTGTTCCGCGACATCACCGAGCGCAAGCGGGCGGAGGCGGCCGTCAAGACCGCCTTTGACACCCTGGAAGAACGGGTCCGGGACCAGACCGCCGAGCTGCGGGGCAGCCTGGACAGGCTGGGACGGACAGTGGAGGGCACTATCCAGGCCCTGGCCACGATGGTGGAGGCCCGGGACCGCTACACCGCCGGCCACCAGGTGCGCGTGGCCGATCTGGCCTGTGAGATCGCCCAGCAGATGGGCGTGGCGGAGTCCCGTTTCGGCGTGATCCGCATCGCCGGCCTCATCCACGATGTGGGCAAGGTCTGCGTGCCCATCGAGATCCTGAACAAGCCCGCTCCCCTGTCGCCCATCGAGTTTGAGATCGTGAAGCAGCATCCCAGGGCGGCCTACGAAGTCCTGGAGAAGATCGAGTTCCCCTGGCCCATCGCCGACATTGTGCTGCAGCACCACGAGCGCCTGGACGGGTCGGGGTACCCGTCCGGCCTGCGCGGGGACCAGATACATCCGGAAGCCAGGATACTGGGGGTCTCCGACGTGGTCGAAGCCATGTCGTCCCACCGCCCCTACCGGGCGGCGCTGGGAACGGACCGAGGGCTGGAGGCCATAGTGGCGGGCAGGGGGAGGCTCTACGATCCCCAGGTAGTCGATGCGTGTCTCCGGGTCTTCAACCAGGGAGGATTCCACTTCCGCAACATCCCCAGCGCCCCCGGCTGATCCCCTGCAGCACTGCCACCCCGCCGCGCCTGTGCCTTCGGCCAGGACCCCGCTCCGGTATCGCCCTGTGTCGTCTCCCGGGATTGTCCGCGATGATGCGGCCGGCCGGCGCGAATGCCCGGAATGGCGCAGGGCAACAGGACGCCGCGATGGTGGAGTGGTCAGTGCCGGCTGGAATAGCGAGAGATGGGGAAGGAGGTCCGCAGTGACTTGGTCAGGGTCACTTTCGCGCTTCGGAATGGCTCAGCCCGAGCAATATTGAGATCCTCCTCCCCATCCCTCCCCTGGGGGGTGTGACGATGGGATCGTCAGGAAAGAGTGTAGCAGCCCGGCCTCTCGGCCGTATCTCAATGGCCGGCCCGGGCATCACCGGGATGTCACAAAGGCATCCCGGCGGTACCGCGGACAGGCGATGTCGTCACGGACGGGCGAACCCGTCGCGGACAGGCGATGTCGTCACGGACGGGCGAACCCGTCGCGGACAGGCGATGTCGTCACGGACGGGCGATGTCCCTGAAGCGGTAGCCCAGGCCGCGTTCGCTGAGGATGTACCTGGGATTGCGCGGGTCCTTCTCTATCTTCTGCCGCAGATAGGTGATGTAGAGCCTGACGTACTGGTCCTCGTCGCGGTACTCCGCGCCCCACACTCTGGAGAGAAGCACCTCGTGCGTCAGCAGCTTCCCGGCATTGGTCACCAGCTGGTACAGCAGCCGGTACTCGGTCGGCCTCAGGCGGACCTCGCGCCCGCGGACGATCACTTTGCGCTGGTCGAAGTTGATCCGGAGCTCATCGTCAACCACGATTTCAGAGCTGGCCAGGGCCGCCGGCTCCGTCCTCCTCAGTACGGCCCGGATGCGGGAGACCAGCTCCCGGGGGCTGAAGGGCTTGGTTATGTAGTCGTCGGCGCCCAGGTCGAGTCCCCTGATGCGGTCTGCCTCTTCGCTCTTGGCGGTCAGAAAGATGACGGGCACGGACGAGGTCTCCCGCAGCCCGGCCAGCGTCTCGAACCCGTCCATCTCCGGCATCATTATGTCCAGGACCACCAGGTCGGGGTGTTCCCGCGAGGCCTTCTCCAGGGCCTCCGACCCGTTGGCTGCCCTGACTACCCGGAACCCCTCCAGCTCGAGGTTCATGGCGATGAACTCCACCATGCGGGATTCATCGTCCACCACGAGCACGGTCTTGCCGGAGATGCTCGAAACCATGTCTTCATTCACCTCCGCCCACGGGCAGAGTGAAGGTGAACTGCGAGCCTTTGCCGGCCTCGCTGGCGACCTCTATCTGGCCCCCGTGGGCCTCGACTATCGACCTGCAGATGTAGAGCCCCAGACCCATGCCCCGGACCTTCTGCACCTGGCCGTTCTCTCCGCGGCGGAACCGCTCGAAGACCCGGCCCAGCTCCCGGCGCGGAATGCCGATGCCTTCGTCGGCGACCGTCACCCGGACGCGCCCCGCATCCGCCCGGCCGGTCACGGTGATGCGGCCGCCTTTCGGCGAGTACTTTATGGCATTGTCCACCAGGTTGGTCAGGACCTCCTCCATGCGCTCCGGGTCGGCGTACACCTCGGGGAAATCGGGACCGAAATCGACCTCGAACCGGTGGTTGGCGGTCACCGGCTCCAGCCTCCTGACGACCTTGGTGGCCATGACCGACAGCTGGACGGGCTCCTTCTTGAGGGTCACGGTGCGGCTCTCGATGCGGGAGGCCAGGAGCAGCCGGTTCACCAGCTTGCTCAGGCGGTCGCACTCTTCCTCGATCACCTGCAGCCCCTCGCGCAATGTCTTCCTGTTCCACCTGGCGTCGCTCCGGGCGAGCGTGCTGGTGTAGCCCTTGATGATGGAGAGCGGCGTCTGCAGCTCATGCCCCAGCATGGACAGGAAGGCGGACCGGAGGTTCTCGGTCTCGCGCAGGCGCTTTATGTCCCGGACGTTGATGACAGCGCTGTGCGCCCGCCCGGTGGCCCGGGAGCGGTTCACGGAGTAGACCATGGCCACCTCTATGTCCTGCCCGTCGGCGGACTGGATCTTGCCCTGCAGCTCGCAGGTGGAGGGGCCGCCGTCCGGGCGGGTCACCATGGGGCAGCGGTCGCTGTTGCAGATGGAACGGCCTTCAAAATCGCGGAAGTTGAGCACGTGGTAGCAGGGCAGGGACAGCACCTGGCGCCGGGGGTGCCCGGACATCCTCTCCATGGCGGCATTGAATCCGAGGAGGCGCCGCCGGCCGTCCAGGCTCATCATGCCTTCGGCGCTGCCCTCCAGCATGGATTCCACCCTGGACTTCTCCTCGATGAGATTGTGCACCAGGTGGGCGTTGTCCACCGCGATGGCGGCCTGCCGGGCGAAGGCGTTCAGCGTGGACTGGTCCACGGCCGAGAAGGCCATGCAGCTGCGCGGGCGCAGGACGTAGATGAAGCCCAGGGAGCGCCGGCCGACGCGAAGCGGCAGGGCGACGATGGGGTCCAGGATCAGCCCCTGGTCCGACTTGGGGAGGGGCGGCCCCAGGATGCGGGACAGGGCGTTGAAGCTCTGGGAGCTGACGGCCAGGTCGGGCACGGCCTCTTCCAGCAGGGGGAGCAGTTGCTCCAGGGCCCTCTCGTCCAGCCCGAAGGAGTAGGTGGGCGTGAAGCAGCGCTCCTCCTGGTCCCAGGTGGCCACCACGCCCGCGCTGCCGCCGAGGGCCTCTATGGCGTTCTTGAGGATCATCCTCAAGCTCGCCCGGAGGTCCGCCTCCTGCGGCAAGGCATCCGAACTGTCCATCAGGTGGGCCATGATGTAAACGGGCCTCCGAACATCGTCGGAGTTCTAACGGAATTCTAATACTGTTCCAGCGTTATTCTAACACAGCGCCGCCTACAATCTTAAATGCAGGGTCTCTCTGAAGGCGCCCCGCACCGCAAACCGAATACCCATAGACCCACTGACGGCCATCATTGTATCTAGAAGTGTCTACGACAGAGGAAGGAGGAGTTCATGGCAACCAAGGGAAAGACTGGCAAGCTGGATCCGCTTGGGGACCGGGTGGTGATCAAACCGTCCAAGCGGGAGGAAGTGTCCAAGGGGGGGATAGTCCTGCCGGACACGGCCAAGGAGAAGCCCCAGGAGGGCGAGGTTGTGGCGGTCGGCCCGGGACGGATGAATGACGAGGGCCAGCGGATGGCGATGGACGTCAAGGTAGGCGATATCGTTATCTACGCGAAGTATGCCGGCACCGAGCTCAGGATTGACGACGAAGAGCTCATCGTCGTTCGAGAGAGCGACATTCTGGCGAAGAAGAACTAGGGAAGGAGAAGCAACTAATGGCTGGAAAGCAGATCATCTTCGGTCAGGAAGCCCGCAGGGCCCTCAAGAAGGGCGTGGACACCCTGGCCGATTCCGTCAGACCGACGCTGGGCCCGAAGGGCCGGCCGGTGGCTATCGACAAGAAGTGGGGACCCCCCACCGTCATTAACGACGGCGTCAGCATTGCCAAGGAGATCGAGCTCCCCGATCCGTACGAGAACATGGGGGCCCAGCTGCTGAAGCAGGCCTCAGCGAAGACCAACGACAAGTGCGGCGACGGCACCACCACTTCCACCCTGCTGGCCCAGGCCATGGTGGCGGGCGGCTTCAAGAACATCACCGCCGGGGCCGATGCCATGGCCATCAAGCGGGGCATCGAGAGGGGCGTGGGCATCCTGGTCGATGAGCTGAAGAAGAAGGCCATCACCATCTCCGGCAAGGAGCAGATCGCCCAGGTGGCCACCATCTCGGCCGTGGACGCCCAGATCGGCAGCCTGATTGCCGACGTCATGGAGAAGGTGGGCAAGGACGGGGTCATCACCGTCGAGGAGTCCAAGGGCCTCCAGTTCGAGACCGAGTTCGTGGAAGGCATGAAGTTTGACCGCGGGTACATCAGCCCCTACTTCATCACCAACCCCGACCGCATGGAGACCGTCATCGATGACCCGTACATTCTGATCACCGACAAGAAGATCTCCGCGGTGGCCGACATCCTGCCGGCCCTGGAGAAGATCCTCCAGGTGAGCAAGAACCTGGTCATTATCGCCGAGGACATCGAAGGCGAGGCGCTGGCCACCCTGGTGGTGAACAAGCTCAGAGGCACCATCAACTGCCTGGCGGTGAAGGCGCCCGGCTTCGGCGACCGCCGCAAGGCCATGCTCGAGGATATGGCCATCCTCACCGGCGGCAAGGTCATCTCCGAGGAGGTCGGCCGCAAGCTGGATTCCGTGACCGCCGCGGATCTCGGCCGCTGCCGCAAGGTGGTGGCGGACAAGGACAACTGCACCGTCGTGGAGGGCAAAGGCTCTGAGGAGGCCATCAAGGCCCGCATGAAGCAGATCAAGGCCCAGATCGACGAGACCACGTCCGACTTCGACCGCGAGAAGCTGCAGGAGCGCCTGGCCAAGCTGGCCGGCGGAGTGGCTGTGATCAAGGTCGGGGCGGCCACCGAGACCGAGCTCAAGGAGAAGAAGCACCGGGTGGAGGACGCCCTGTCGGCCACCAGGGCCGCTGTTGAGGAAGGCATTCTGGCCGGTGGTGGGGTGGCGCTGTTGAATGCATCCGCCCTTCTGGACCAGTACATCAAGGAAGGCGGCGACGAGGCCACCGGCATCAAGGTCCTGAAAGAGGCCATCGAGGAGCCGATCAAGACCATCGCCTTCAACGCCGGGGTAGAGGGCTCGGTGGTGGTGGACAACGTGAAGAAGAGCAAGCCGGGCGTCGGCTACGACGCCTCCAAGAACGAGTACGGGGACATGGTCAAGAAGGGCATCATTGACCCTCTGAAGGTCGTCAGAACGGCCCTGGAGAACGCGTCCAGCGTAGCCGTGATGATCCTGACCACCGAGGCGCTGGTCACCGACATCCCGGAGAAGGACAAGACTCCGGCAGCGCCCGCCATGCCGCCTGAGTACTAGGTTACCGAACGCTCAACGCTGACCCGGGGGGCGGCCCTGTACACAGGGCCGCCCCCTCACGGAGTAAAGCGCGGCCGAGGTCCTGAAGCGGAAGCCGATCTGGAAGGTGGAGGCCGAGAGTGCTGTTGAGATTGCCGGGCTGGCCTTGTCTGCGGTGCGGTGAGTGCTGCCGGCGATACCAGGTCCGGCTGGAGCCGGCCGAAGCCGAGGGCATAGCCGGCAGGCTGGGGTTGACCGGGATTGAGTTCCGGGAGAGGTACGGGGACCGGCGCTGGCCCGGCGAGTCCAGCATGCTGCTTCGCCACGAGAACGGCGGCTGTCCGTTCCTGGAGCGTCCGGCTGGGAGCGGAGATGATCTCTGCGCCATCCACGACTTCAAGCCTTCGAGCTGCCGGGAGTGGACGGCCGGCGGCCACAGGCAGGAGTGCCGGGCCGGTCTGGCCAGGCGCTGGGGCCTGACGGTTGACTCCCTGGGGCAGCCGGCGGGTCCGGACGAGAAGATGCGGGATTTCCGTCTGTTCGTCGACTCATTGGTTAGTGACAGGAGGACTTGACATGCCGATCTACGAGTACAAGTGCCCCTCTTGCGATATCAGGTTCGAGGTCAAGAGGGGATTCAGCGAGAGCACCGGGGCCAGCTGCCCTCGGTGTCAGTGCCCGGCACAGCGCATCTTCTCCCCGGTGCCCATCGTCTTCAAGGGCCCCGGGTTCTACGTCACTGACCATGCGTCCGACGGCAGAAGCGCCTGTAGCAGCAGCAAGGGAGATGGAGACAAGCCGGCCGAGAAGACGGCAGAGCCGGAGGCCGCGGCCGCCCGGGCCAAGGCCACCGATAAGCCGTCCGCGGCCGCGGCCGCGGAGTCCAAGCCGCCCGAGGTCAAGGCGTGACGCCCTG
>CALMBS010000035.1 GCA_937860285.1 uncultured Chloroflexota bacterium | reverse complement strand
GGCCGACAGCTCTGCAGTGCTCCACTCCGGCCCGGCCCACCGCCTGGTGAAGATGGACGTTGGCCGGGTAGATTTCACGGACCTGGAGGGGCGGCCGCGCACCCGGCTCTTCATGAACATCGCCGATCTGGGCGCTGGCGGCCTGGTCGGCGAGAAAGCGGAGCGGGCGCCGGCCTTCCTGGGCCGCCGGCCCAACTACGCCTGGGGCATAGTGGCGGCGGCGCTCTTCTACCGGGCCCGGAGGGTCAGGATCGCTGTTGACGGGGGCCAGCCCGTGGAGATGGCCGTCAGGAACACCATCGTGGCCAACGGCCGGTACTTCGGGCGCGGGTTCCTGGCGGCACCGGACGCCGCCATGGATGACGGCCTTTTTGACATCGTCAACATAGGAGACTTCGGCACCCTTCAGGCGGTGTGGAACGTGCCGAAGCTGCGCCGCGGCGCCCACCTGGGCCACCCCCGTGTGAGTTACTGCCGGGGACGGAGGGTGGAGGTGGAGAGTGACGAGAGAGTGCTGCTGGAGATGGACGGCGACCTGGTGGGCACACTGCCGGCCGTCTGCGAGGTGATTCCGTCCGCCATCAACGTTATTGCCTAGCTGCAGGAGGGTGAGCCATGGCCGACCCGCGCGTGGAGAAGCTGGCCCAGGTGATCGTCGGATACTCCGTGGCCGTGCGGCCCCGGGACAGGGTGGTTATCGAGGGCGACAGCCTGGCGGAGCCGCTGCTCAAGGCGGTCTACGTCGAGACCCTGAAGGCGGGGGGGCATCCCCTGATGCGGGTGACCCTTCCGGGGATGGAGGACCTCTTCTTCAAGCATGCCTCGGACGAGCAGTTGCAGCACGTACCCGAGCCTTTGAAGCTGACCACAGAGACCTACGACGTGCGGATCGCCATCGGCGGGGCGGACAACACGCGGGCGCTGACCAGCGTGGATCCGGCCCGCATGGTGCTTCATCAGCAGGCGCGGACGGACCTGATGAAGGTCTTCATGAGGCGCTCGGCGGCCGGGGAGCTGCGGTGGACCTACGTGGTCTTCCCCACCAATGCCTATGCCCAGGACGCGGAGATGAGCCTGGGGGAGTACGAGGACTTCGTCTACCGCGCCTGTCTTCCGGACATGAACGACCCGGTGGGCTACTGGCGGCGGTTCTCTGAGCGGCAGCAGAAGGTCGTCGAGTGGCTCAAGGGGAAGGAGTGGCTGCACGTGGTGGGTCCGGACACCGACCTCCGCGTCGGCATATCCGGGCGGTCCTTCGTCAACTGCGACGGAAGGTACAACATGCCTGACGGCGAGGTTTTCACCGGCCCGGTGGAGGACAGCGTCGAGGGCCATGTCTTCTTCTCTTACCCGGCCATCTATGGCGGGCGCGAGGTGACCGGGGTCAGGCTGTGGTTC
>CALMBS010000034.1 GCA_937860285.1 uncultured Chloroflexota bacterium | reverse complement strand
CCAAGAGCAACTCGCTGTACCGGGCCTACTCGGAGGTGCAGGAGGACATCAGGCGCACCGGGTACCGGCCGGTCCCGCTGCACCTGCGCAACCCGGAGACGTCGCTAATGCGGGATGTGGGCTACGGCCGGGGCTACAAGTACGCCCACAGCTACGAAGGGCACTTCGTGGAGCAGCAGAACATGCCGGACGGCCTCACGGACAGGGTCTACTATCGCCCGGGCGACCTGGGTTACGAGAAGGACATCAAGTCCCGGCTCCGGGAGTGGTGGAAGGGCCGGAAGTCAGCCGGCGGTGGATGAAGTGGCGAAGCGGGTCCTGATCACGGGGGGGACCGGGCTCATCGGGCGGGCGCTGATGGCCGGTCTGGCCGGGGGCGGGTGCGAGGTGGTGGTGCTCAGCCGCAGCCCGGAGAGGGCCGGCGGCCTGCCGCCGGGGGCGCGGGCGGAGCGCTGGGACGCGCGCACCGCGCAGGGCTGGGGCGCGCTGGTCGATGGTGCCTGGGCCATGGTCAATCTGGCCGGCGAAGGCATAGCCGCGGGGCGCTGGACCGCGGAGAGGAAGCGCCGGATACGCGAGAGCCGTCTCGATGCGGGGCGGGCGGTGGTGGAAGCGATCGCCGCGGCCAGGGACAGGCCGGCGGTCCTGGTGCAGGCCTCGGGCGTGGGCTACTATGGCCCGTGCGGCGATGAGGAGATCACGGAGGAGGCACGGCCGGGAGGTGACTACCTGGCCCGCCTGGCGGTGGAATGGGAGGCGGCCACGGCGGCGGTGGAAGCCATGGGAGTGCGGCGGGTGGTGGTGCGCACGGGGATCGTGCTGAGCGCCAGCGGAGGCGCGCTGCCCCGGATGATGCTTCCCTACCGCCTGTTCGCCGGCGGCCGGCTGGGCGGCGGCCGGCAGTGGGTGCCGTGGATCCACATTGCCGATGAGGCCGGGGCCATCCGCTTCCTGCTGGAGAACGAGAAAGCCAGCGGCCCTTTCAACCTGGCCTCGCCCCAACCCGTGAGGAACGCGGAGTTGGCCCGGTTCCTGGGAAGGGCCATGGGCCGTCCGTCTGTGGTGCCGGTTCCGGCGCGGCTGCTGCGGCTGGCGCTGGGCGAGATGTCGGACATGCTGCTGGCGGGGCAGAAGGCGGTGCCGGGCCGGCTGCTGCAGATGGGGTATGCCTTTCGCTTTGCCGAAGCAGGGGCGGCCCTGGCGGATATCCTGCATTAAGAGGGGAGGGCGCAGGGCAGACATGGCAGACAGTGGCAAGACGCTGCAGACCCAGGTGAGGTTTCCGGCGTCCGGCGTGGTGCTGGAAGGCGTGTTCGAGATGCCTAAGGCCGGCGTTCCGGTCCCGGCGGTGGCGGTGTGCCATCCGCACCCGCTGTACGGTGGCGATATGTACAACAACGTGGTGGCGGTGATATGCCAGGCGCTGGCGCGGGAGTCGGTCGCCACGCTGCGGTTCAACTTCAGGGGGGTGGGCCGGAGCGAGGGCAGCCACGAGGACGGCGTCGGGGAGCAGGATGACGTCCGGGGAGCCCTGGACTTCCTTCAGTCCAGCCAGGGGGTGGACCGGGACCGCCTGGGGCTGGCGGGCTACTCCTTCGGGACCAGGGTGGCGGCGCCGGTGGCGCTGGGGGAGGAGCGGGTCCGGGCGCTGGCCCTGGTGTCGCCCTTCCTCGATGATGCCGACTGGGAGCGGATGAAGACCGCTGCCATCCCCAGGCTCTTCATCTGCGGCAGCGAGGACAGCTTTATCTCGCAGCACAAGGTCAAGCGCCTGGCCGGGGAGGCCGCGCCGCCGGCCAGGTGCGAAGTCATCTTCGGGGCCGACCACTTCTGGTGGGGGTTCGAGGCCAAGATCGCCCCTCTGATATCGGCCTTCTTCCGGGAGGCCTTCAGGGCATGATTCAGGGGCCCGGCAGCGAAACGAGAATAGGAGACAAATGACACAGAGACTGCAGATGCTCTTCACCCCCATCAAGGTGGGCGGGCTGGAGCTGAAGAACCGGATCATCATGCCCCCCATGATCGAGCGACTGGCCACCGACGGCGTGCCCAACGATGCGGTGAAGGACTTCTATGCCGCCCGGGCCAGGGGGGGGCTGGCCCTCATCGTCCTGACGCCGGGCATTGTTGACATAAGCATGGCGTCGCCGATCCAGCTGGGGATATACGACGACAGCTTCATCCCCGGATTCAGGCAGTTCACCGACCTGATCCACTCCTGCGGGGCCAGGATGGGCATCCAGCTGATGCACCTGGGACGCCAGGGCGGGGAGATCCAGGGGTACCGCCCGGTGGCGCCGTCCCCGATACCCCTCACGCCGAGGGATGAGGTCCCCCACGAGCTTACCACGGGGGAGGTGGACGGCCTGGTGGAGGAGTTCGCCGCGGCCGCCCGCCGGGCCCGGGACGCCGGCTTTGACATGGTGGAGCTGCACGGGTGTCACGGCTACCTGCTGAGCAGCTTCTTGTCGCCCCTCACCAATCAGCGGCACGACAGGTACGGGGGCAACGTGGCCAACCGGGCCCGTTTTGTGGTGGAGATCGTCAAGCTCATCAAGGAGAGGGCCGGCAGGGACTTCCCGGTGAGCGTCCGGATGAACGGGTCCGACTATATGCCTGGCGGGACTACCGCGGACATGGCGCGGCAGACGGCGGCCCTGCTGGTGGAGGCGGGAGCGGACATGATCGGGGTGTCGGGAGGGGCCTACGGGTCCTATCCGGTCATCGTTCCCCCCTATGACCAGCCCCGGGGCTGCAACGTTCCCCTGGCCGCGGCCATCAAGGAGGCGGTGAAGGTGCCGGTATCGGTGGCCGGGCGGCTGGATGACCCCCTCATCGCCGACGGCGTGCTGGTGTCCGGCAAGGCCGACCTGATAGCGGTGGCCCGGGGGCTGCTGGCGGACCCGGAGCTGCCCAACAAGGCGGCCCGGGGCGATTTCGCCGGGGTCCGCCGCTGCATCGCCTGCAATGTGTGCATCGACGGCGACCCGACCCCGGTGTCGCCCATCACCTGCACCGTCAATCCCGAGGCCGGGCGGGAGCGGGAGATGGCTATCACCCCCGCGGCGCAGCGGAGGAAGGTGATGGTGCTGGGCGCCGGTCTGGCCGGCCTGGAGGCGGCCCGGGTGGCTGCTGTCCGGGGCCACCAGGTCACCGTGTACGAGGAGAAGGCGGAGCCTGGCGGGCAGTGGCTGCTGGCCTCGAAGCCGCCGCACAAGGAAGACCATCTGCTGCTGCTGCGGTACCTTCTGGGCCAGCTGGACCGTCTGGGAGTGGAGATCAAGTGCGGGATGAAGGTGACGGCGGCCGCGGTGGCCCGGGCCCGGCCGGACGTGGTCCTGGTGGCCACGGGGGCCCGGCCGCTGGTGCCGCCGATCCCGGGAGTGGACAGCCCCGGGGTGCTCACCGCGTGGGACGTCCTGGGAGGCGTCGAGGTGGGGAAGCGGGTGCTAGTGGCAGGAGGAGGCCTGACCGGGATGGAGACGGCGGAGTTCCTGGCGGAGAAGGGGAGGGAGGTGGTCGTGGTGGAGATGCTCCCGCGGGTGGGGGCCGACATGGGGGGCACGGTCCGCTGGCATCTCATGAACCGGACGAAGGGTTTGAACATAAAGACCTTCGTGTCCACCCGGATCGTGGAGATAAGGCCGGGGGGTGTGGTGGTGGTCTCCCGAAACGGCGCCGTGGAGACCTGGGAGGCATTCGACACGATCGTGCTGGCCTGCGGCGTGAAGCCCAGGGACGAGCTGTCCGGGGAGCTGGTGGGAGCCGGCCTGGACGTTCACGTGATCGGGGATGCGGCCAGGGCGCGTCGGGGGCTGGAGGCCATCCGCAGCGGGGCCGAGATGGGGCGGAGGCTATAGACAAGGCCGCGGCAATCGTGCATAATGTGGGGCGGGTCTGGCGCGCTCGCGCGCTAGGGAAAATGGTATAATTAGGAGCACATGGTAGACCGTCCCGCAGAAGGCGAAAACAACCACAGCGAAAGCGCCAACTACACAGCTCAGGATATCACGGTCCTGAAGGGCCTGGAGGCAGTCCGCCGCCGGCCCGGGATGTACATCGGCAGCACCGACCACGTTGGTCTTCACCACCTCATCTTCGAGATCGTCTACAACAGCATCGATGAGGCCATGGCGGGCTGGTGCACGCGCATCGATGTCACCATCCTCGAGGGGGGCAAGGTCCGGGTCCAGGACAACGGCCGCGGCATCCCGGTGGACGTCCATCCCCAGACCGGCGTCTCGGCGCTGGAGACGGTGATGACCATCCTCCACGCCGGGGCCAAGTTCGGCGGCAAGAGCTATCGGGTGTCCAGCGGACTGCACGGCGTCGGGGCGTCGGTGGTCAATGCCCTCTCCTCCTGGATGAAGGTGGTCAGCGAGCGCGAAGGCACGCGCTACGTCCAGGAGTACCTGTGCGGGGTGCCGCAGGGCCCGGTGAGGCCCGACGGTCCCGCTGAGGCCAACGGGACCATAACGGAGTTCATACCCGACAAGAGCATCTTCGGCGACTGGGACTATGACTTCGACTATGTGGCCCAGAGGCTGCGCGAGCTGGCCTACCTCCAGCCCAACGTGGAGATCGCCATCCACGACGACCGGACGGGCCAGGACTCGGCCTTCTACTTCGAGGGAGGCATAGCCTCGTTCGTCCGCTACATGAACCGGAGCCGGACTACCGTCCACCCCGCTGTCATCTACATGGGCCAGAAGGTGGACAGCACCAGCGTCGAAGTGGCCATGCAGTACAACGATGGCTATAACGAGCTGATCGTCTCCTTCGCCAACTGCGCCAACACCATGGACGGCGGGAGCCACCTCACTGGTTTCCGGTCCGCACTGACCCGGGTCCTCAACGACTTCGTGCACAAGATCAAGCAGGACAAGAACAACGAGCTGAGCCTGGTGGGCGAGGATGTCCGCGGCGGGCTGACGGCCGTGATCAGCGTCAGGCTGAACGAGCCCCAGTTTGAAGGCCAGACCAAGGGCCGGCTGGGCAACCCGGAGACCAGGGGCCAGGTGGAGTCGGTAGTGGCCGAGCAGCTGACCTTCTACCTGGAGCAGCATCCCAACGAGGCCAAGTCGATCATCGAGAAGTGCCTCACCTCGGCCAAGGCCAGGGAGGCCGCGCGCCGGGCCCGGGAGCTGATCCTGAAGAAGGGACAGCTGGAGGGCTTCACCCTGCCGGGCAAGCTGGCCGAGTGCGCCGAAAAGGACCCGACCCAGTGCGAGCTGTTCATCGTTGAGGGTGACTCCGCGGGCGGGTCCGCCAAGCAGGGAAGGGACCGCAAGTTCCAGGCCATCCTGCCGCTGAAGGGCAAGATCCTCAACGTGGAGAAGGCATCCTACGAGAAGATGCTGTCCCACGAGGAGATCCGGGCCCTGATCACCAGCCTGGGCGCCGGCATCGCGGACCAGTTCGACCTCAACAAGCTGAGGTACCACCGGGTCATCATCATGACCGATGCCGACGTGGACGGGGCCCACATCCGGACGCTGCTGCTCACCTTCTTCTTCCGTCACATGCATGACGTGATCCTGCAGGGCTACCTCTACATCGCTCAGCCCCCCCTGTACCGCGTGCAGGGCGGGAAGGAGCAGCACTGGGTCTACTCCGACAAGGACAAGGACGAGCTGGTGCACAAGCTCAAGGGCAAGAAGGTGGAGGTGCAGCGGTACAAGGGCCTGGGTGAGATGAGCCCGCAGCAGCTGTGGGAGACCACCATGGACCCGACCTCCAGGACGGTGCTGCAGGTCAAGATCGAGGACGCGGCCCGGGCCGATGAGGTGTTCCGCATGCTCATGGGGGAAGAGGTGCCGCCGCGCAAGGCCTTCATCCAGGCGCATGCCAAGAGCGTCCGGAACCTGGACATCTAGCCCGCCCGGCGCCGGTCCCGGCGCAGACAGCTCCCGCGGGAAGGAGGCGGAATGAGACGTTTCTGGCGTGGGCCCCTGCTCTGTGCTGCAGCCCTGCTGCTCTTCTCCATGACGCTGGTGCTCTCCGGCTGTGGCGAAGGCGGCGGCGGTCGCGCCGAGGTCCTGGCCATGATGGAGAAGGTGCCGGGGGACGCAGTTGAATGCACCTTTCTGGACCTGCGGGAGCTGCGGGCGGACGGCGACCTGAAGGACATATACCAGAGCACGACGGCCGAGCTCTCCGATTCGGAGGACGCCGGCATACCCACCGACAGCGTGGACCGGATGGCCCAGGCCGGGAGCCTGACCATTCTGGAAGGCCGTTTTGATCTGCCGGCGCTCGAGGGGGAGCTGGCCGGTGGGGGGTATACGCGCAGTGATCACGAGGGGACTCCTGTCTGGCGGGGACCATCCTCTTCGGTGGCCCTGGTCAGCTCCAGTTGCCTGGTGACCGGGTGGGACGCCGGCGAGGTCGCGGACTGCATCGATGTCATAGGCGGCGACGGCGATTCGCTCCGCAGCAGCGCGGAGGTCAGTGAGCTGCTGGACCGCCTGCCGGGCGGGTTCATGGTGATGGTATTCGCGGGGGGCGAGAGCTTCGCAGACCTGTACCAGGGAGTGATGGCGATCGGCTACTCGCTGGCCAAGGACGGCTCCGACAGGGCCCGGATAACGCTGATACTGGCCTTCGCGGATGCCGCCTCTGCCGGTGATGCGGAGGACGGCGTCGAGGAGATGCTCGACTACGAGGGCGGCCAGAACGGCGCCAGCGACATCACGGTGACCCGGGACGGCCGGTTCGTGAAGGCCACCGGCCTGATGTCGATCGACGACGCCCTGGACTGATCTGGTGTGGCAGAGAGGCGCTTTGCCTGTGGCTACTGAGGACAAGCTGGTACGGCTGACGGGGGCTATTTCGGCCCTGGAGAGCGTGCTGGTGGCGTTCTCGGGCGGGGTGGACAGCACGTTCCTGCTGGCGATGTGCCGCAATGTGCTGGGGGAGAAGGTGCTGGCGGTTACGGCCGATTCCCCCGTCTACCCGGCGCGGGAGTTGGCGGGTGCCGCCAAGGCAGCCGCATCGCTGGGGGTGAAGCACCTGGTGGTCCGGACGGGGCAGATGCGGGACCCGCGTTTCACGGCGAACCCCAGGGACCGGTGCTACCACTGCAAGAGGATGGTATTCGGGGAACTGGGGGAGGTGGCGGCGGCGAACCAGATCCGTAGCCTGGTGGAGGGCTCCAACCTGGACGACGGCGACGATTACCGGCCCGGGGCCCGGGCCGCCGAGGAGCTGGGCGTGAGGCGCCCCCTTCTCGAGGCTGGTCTGACCAAGGCCGAGATTCGCGCTGCCTCTCGAGACATGGGGCTGGCGGCCTGGGACCGGCCCTCCCAGCCCTGCCTGGCCACCCGCATCCCCTATGGCAGCCCGATAACGGAGAGGTCTCTGGCCACGATTGACGACGCAGAGACCTTCGTCAGGGGACTGGGCGTGGGACAGGTGCGGGTGCGCCACCATGGCCGCCTGGCCAGCATAGAGGTGGCCCCCCGGGACATTGTGAGACTGGCGGACGGGGATACCCGGGATCGGATCGTGGGCCATCTGAAGCGGCTGGGCTACCATCACGTGGTCCTGGACCTGGCAGGCTACCGCACCGGCAGCCTGAACGAAGGGGTGACCGGGTGAACCCGGAGGACCTGCGCCGTCTGCTGGAGATGGTCAGGGCGGGCGATGTCAGCGTGGCCGAGGCTCTGGCCCGGCTGAAGTTCATGCCCTACGAGGACATCGGCTTTGCCAAGCTGGACCACCACCGGCTGCTGCGGAGAGGCTTCGCCGAGGTGGTCCTCTGCCGGGGAAAGACCCCGGAACAGGTGGCCGGCATAGCGCGGCGCATGGCGGCCGGCTCGGGGACCACGCTGGCCACCAAGGCCAGCCCCGAGGTGTTCGAGGCCGTGCGGCAGGCGGTGCCGGGAGCCCGGTTCCATCAGCCGGCGGGCCTGATCGTCATCGGGGAGCCGGCCCCGATGGTGGCCGAAGGGTATGTCCTGGTGGTCACCGCCGGCACGGGGGACATCCCGGTGGCGGAGGAGGCGGCGGTGACGGCGGAGACCATCGGCACCAGGGTGGAGAGGGCCTACGACGTGGGCGTGGCGGGGCTGCACCGCCTGCTGGACTGCAAGGACCTGCTGCTGGGGGCCAGCGTGGTGGTGGCCGTGGCCGGCATGGAGGGGGCCCTGGCCAGCGTCGTCTCGGGGCTGGTGGATGTTCCGGTAATCGCGGTCCCCACCAGTGTGGGGTACGGGGCCAGCTTCGAGGGGCTGGCGGCGCTGCTGGGCATGCTCAACTCCTGCTCCCCCGGGGTGGCTGTAGTGAACATCGACAACGGTTTCGGGGCCGGGTACATGGCCGGCCTGATACACCAGAGGACCGGAGGCGGCCGTTGAGGACGGCCTATTTCGACTGCTTCTCCGGGATCAGCGGGAACATGGTCCTGGGGGCCCTGCTGGACCTGGGGCTGGATATCGAGAAGCTGAAAAGCGAGATGGGCCGGCTTCCCATCGGGGGCTACGGCATAGAGGCGGCCAGGGTGGCCAAGCGGGGGATCAAGGCGGTGCACGTGGAGGTGGTCACGGCGGGTCCGGACCCGCCGCGCACCCTCATGGATATCCTGGGCCTGATCGAGCAGAGCCGGCTGGACGACGGTCTGAAGCGGCGTGGCGGAGAGGTCTTCACCCGCCTGGCCAGGGCGGAAGCCGCGGTGCATGGCCGGGACCTCGATGCCGTGCACCTGCACGAGGTGGGGGCCACCGATACCCTGGTGGATGTGTTCGGCAGCCTGATCGGGTTGTCCGCGCTGGGTATCGATGAGGTGCGCTGCTCGCCGCTGAACCTGGGCCGCGGCCTGGTGGAGTGCCGCCACGGTTGGCTGCCGGTGCCCGCCCCGGTCACCGCGGAGCTGGTTCGGGGCGTGCCGGCCTACGGCGGCGAGGAGGATGGCGAGCTGACCACTCCCACCGGGGCGGCCATCGCTACCGCGGTGGCCGCCGGCTTCGGGAGCATGCCACTGATGAGAATCGAGGGGGTCGGATACGGTGCCGGGCGGCTGGACCCCCGGGTGCCCAACGCGCTGCGGGTCTTCATCGGGGAGCGCGCGGGCGTCGTTCCAGACCTGGTCACGGAAACGGTGATGGTCCTGGAGACCAACATCGACGACATGAACCCGCAGTTCTACGACCACATCATGGCGGGGCTGCTGGCGGCCGGCGCCCTGGATGTCTGCCTCACACCGGTGCAGATGAAGAAGAACCGTCCCGGCGTGGTCCTGTCTGTTGTCTGCCGGAGGGAGCAGGCGGGCGCCCTGGTCGCGGTCATAATGCGCGAGAGCACCACGCTGGGCGTGAGAATGGCCGAGATGCAGCGGGCCTCCCTGCCCCGCGCCGCGGGAGCGGTCGACACCAGGTTCGGCCGGATCAGGACGAAGACGGCCAGGAGAGGCGACGGGTCAAGCACCATGACCCCGGAGTACGACGACTGCAGGAAGGCGGCCCTGGAGCACAATGTGCCCCTGGGACTGGTGTACTCCGAGGTGCAGAGGGCCTGGGCTGAGTCGGACGCCGCCGGGAAGCCGTGTGACCCCGGCGCCGCCGGGAAGCCGTGTGACCCCGGC
>CALMBS010000033.1 GCA_937860285.1 uncultured Chloroflexota bacterium | reverse complement strand
CGGTCAGCTCCGAAGCCTCATCGGCCGATGTCCTGGCGCGCCTGCGCGGCCTGCCGCGCTACGACAACGGGGATTTCGTGCGGGAGGTCAGCACCACGGCCCCCTACCGGTGGGACGAGGCGGCGCCGACAAAGGTGTCGGCGGCGCCGAGGTTCACTTCAGCGGCGCCCCACGTGGTGGTGGTGGACTGCGGGGTCAAGTACAACATACTGCGCATCCTGCGGCGCCTGGGCTGCGCGGTGACTGCCGTCCCCTGCACGTACTCCGACCGGCAGATCCTCGATCTCGAGCCTGACGGCGTCCTGTTCTCGCCCGGCCCCGGGGACCCGGCCCTGCTGGGACATATCGTCGATACGGTGAGGAAGCTGGCCGGGGTGAGGCCCATCATGGGCATTTGCCTGGGGGAGCAGCTCATCGGCCGGGCCTTCGGCGCCCGCACCTTCAAGCTGAAGTTCGGGCACCGCGGCGGCAATCACCCGGTGCGCGACGTCAGGACCGGCCGGGTCTACATCGCCGCGCAGAACCACGGGTATGCCGTCGACCCCGACACCCTGCAGGGCGGGCTGGAGGTCAGCCACGTCAATCTCAACGACGGGACCGTGGAAGGGCTGCGCCACCGGGAGCTGCCCATCATGTCCATCCAGTACCATTCCGAGGCGTCTCCAGGCCCGCTGGACAACCTCTATCTCTTCGATGAGTTCCTGGCCATGGTGAAGGGGAGGGACCATGCCGCGGCGTAGCGATATCAACAAGGTCCTCATCATCGGGTCCGGGCCGATTGTCATCGGCCAGGCCGCCGAGTTCGACTATGCCGGCACCCAGGCCTGCCGGGCGCTCCGTGAGGAAGGCGTCTCCACCATCCTGGTCAACTCCAATCCGGCCACCATCATGACCGACGAGGGCATCGCCGATGCGGTGTACATCGAGCCCCTGGAGGCGGGCGTCATCGCCCGGATCATCGAGCGAGAGCGTCCCGATGGTCTATTGCCCACGCTGGGGGGCCAGACCGGCCTGAACCTGGCCGTGGAGCTGGCTGATGCCGGTGTGCTGGACCGGTACGGCGTCCGCATGCTGGGCACACCCCTGGAGACCATCAGGCGGGCGGAGGAGCGCTCCCTGTTCAAGTCCCTGCTGGTGGACATCGGCGAGCCGGTGCCGGCCAGCGTCACGGTCAACTCGGTGGACGAGGCCATGGAGTTTGCCGGCAAGATCGGACTGCCGGTCATCGTGCGGCCGTCCTTCACCCTGGGCGGCAGCGGGGGCGGCATCGCCTACACCCCGGACGAGCTGGCGACCATCGTGGCGGCGGGCCTGGACGCCAGCCCGAGCCGCGAAGTGCTGGTGGAACAGTGCCTGCTGGGTTGGAAAGAGGTCGAGTACGAGGTCATGCGGGACGCGGCTGATACCTGCATCACCATCTGCAATATGGAGAACATCGATCCGATGGGGGTGCACACCGGCGACAGCATCGTGGTGGCGCCCAGCCAAACGCTCTCGGACGGCGAGTACCAGATGCTGCGGTCGGCCAGCATCAGGATCATCCGGGCCCTGGGGATCGAGGGGGGCTGCAATGTCCAGCTGGCCCTGGCCCCCGGCCCCGTGGTGGCGGAGAAATGGGCGGCGGGGCAGGTGGGCCGGGCCTACTACGTCATCGAGGTCAATCCCAGGGTCAGCCGCAGCTCGGCGCTGGCCAGCAAGGCCACCGGCTATCCCATCGCCCGTGTGGCGGCGAAGATAGCCGCCGGCAGGCGCCTGGACGAGATCCCGAACATGGTCACGGGGAAGACCATGGCCGCCTTCGAGCCGGCGCTGGACTACTGCGTGGTCAAGGTCCCGCGCTGGCCCTTCGACAAGTTCGCCGCCGGGGACCGGACTGTCGGCAGCCAGATGAAGGCCACCGGCGAGGTGATGGCCATCGACCGCCGCTTTGAGGCCGCGCTGCAGAAGGCCGTGCGCTCGCTGGAGTTCGGCAATCGCTCCCTGCTGTGGGAGGACCGGTCCTGGGGTGATCGCCCGGAGGCCTATCCCCTGCACCCGCACGATCTGCGCTTGTGGGCGGTCATGGCCTCGCTGCGCCGGGGCTCCAGCCCGCTGGAGCTGGCCCGGGCCACCGGGATAGACCCGTGGTTTATCGGCAAGATGGGCAACATCGTGGAGATGGAGCGGCGCCTCCTGGCCGAGGCGCTGACCCCCGATCTTCTATGGCAAGCCAAGAGGCTGGGCTTCTCCGATGAGCAGGTGGGCACGCTGGCCGACAGGACGCCGGAGCAGGTGCGGCAGTCGCGGCAGGAGTGGGGCATCCGCCCGGTCTACAAGATGGTGGATACCTGCGCGGCCGAGTTCGAGGCCTCCACCCCGTACTTCTACAGCAGCTACGACCGGGAGAACGAGGCGGCGCCGCTGCCGGGGCCGAAGGCCGTGGTGATCGGCAGCGGACCCATCCGCATCGGCCAGGGCATCGAGTTTGACTACTGCAGCGTGCACTCGGCCTGGGCCCTGAAGGAGGCGGGCTGTGGCAGCATCCTGATCAACTCCAACCCGGAGACCGTGTCCACGGACTTCGACACCGGCAGCCGTCTCTACTTCGAGGCCCTCGACGAAGAGAGCGTGCGGGACATCCTGGAGAACGAGAACGCGGCAGCCAACCCCGGCGCGGCGGCCGTTCTTACGCCGTCAATAACTCAGTTCGGCGGTCAGACCGCCATCAACCTCAGCGAGCCCCTGGCCCGTGCCGGCATGCCCATCATCGGGTCCAGTGCCGACACCATCGACATGGCCGAGGACCGGCGGCGCTTCGAAGACTTCTTGGACGGGCTGAGCATCCCGCAGCCCCCGGGGGGTGTGGCCACCACCCTGGAGGGCGCCGAGAGCGTGGCGCGGTCCATCGGGTATCCGGTCCTGGTCCGTCCCAGCTACGTGCTGGGGGGACGGGGCATGGAGATCGTCCACGGCGACGATGACCTGGCACTGTACATGCGCGGCGCACTGGACCTGGGGACGAAGCACCCCGTGCTGGTGGACAAGTACCTGGAGGGGAAGGAGGTGGAGCTGGACGCCGTCTGCGACGGTGAGCGGGTGCTGGTGCCGGGTATCATGGAGCACCTGGAGAGGGCCGGGGTGCACAGCGGAGACGCCATGACCGTCTATCCGGGCATCGGCCTGAAGAGCTCGGAGGTGGATACGCTGGTGGACTACGCCGTGCGCATTGGCCTGGGCCTGGGCATTAAGGGCCTGATGAACGTCCAGTGCATCATCATGCGGGACGCCGGCCAATCGATGGTCTACGTGCTGGAGGTCAACCCCCGCGCCAGCCGCACGGTGCCCTTCATCTCCAAGGTGACGGGGGTCCCGGCGGTCAACATCGCCACCAAGGTCATGGCCGGGGTGTCCCTGCGGGAGCAGGGCTACGAAACGGGGCTGTGGAAGAAGCAGGGACTGGTGGGCATTAAGGCGCCGGTATTCTCCATGGCCAAGCTGGCGGGGGTGGACACCTACCTGGGCCCGGAGATGAAGTCCACCGGTGAGGTGATGGGCATCGATTTCGACTTGGAGGCGGCCCTGACGAAGGCGGTCATGGCGGCCGGGCTGATGCTGCCTCCGGGCGGGGCGATGCTCTTCAGCATCGCTGACCGGGACAAGGCCCGATCACTGCCGGTGATACGAAGGCTGGCCGGGGCCGGATACCGGCTCTATGCGACGGAGGGCACGGCCCGGATGATGGAGAGCGAGGGCCTGTCCGTGAAGCAGATCACCAAGAAGCTCGGTGAGGGTCATCCCAACGCGGTGGACGTCATCAGGGAGGGCTGGGTCAACGGGGTCATCAACACCATCACCGGGGAACGCACACCGATGAGGGACGGTTTCGCCATACGCCGCGCTGCCGCCGAAAGGCGCCTCCCATGTTTCACTTCCCTGGACACGGCCCGGGCGGCCGTTTGGGCGATGAGCAACAGCGATCGGCACTTCAACGTGCTGCCGATGAGCCGCTACCTGGGGAGGACAACGGGCCGGGGTCAGGTGCTGGCCCGAACTCCGAAGAGCGGCGCCAGGCCGGCTTCGTAGGCCGGGCTAGGCCGCTGGGCCTTCTGCAAGGGGACATGCTTCCTGAAGGTCATCATCGGCATGTAGTTCTCGAAGACCTTCTCGGCGCGGCAGAACTTGCACCGGCCCTTGCTGGCCGGCCCGGTGGCTGCGTCGATCACCCAGTGATGGTTACAAGAACTGCTCATGACAAACCCCCTTTCAACCAGGGTCAGTACCGGACGTTGCCCGCGGACATCGTATTGTCCGGGATTATGACGGGCTGAAGCCCGCTGGCGCCATTGTCAACTTGACCTAATTGTTTATGTGCAAAATGCCTAGTTGCGCCGGTGAACGGCCGCATGGTGGCCGGCGGCCTTCTTGCGTTCCTGGTGCGGGGCCTCGGCCGGTTCGGGTTCCGGGCTGAAGTAGGTCCGGCCGGCGGCCACCTCCCGGATGGCCAGCACCAGTTCGTCCAGGCTGGAGGTCTTGGATACCCATGCCCTGGCCCCGGCCCGGATGGCCTCCAGCTCGTAGTCCCGGCCCGTATAGAAGGAGTAGATGACCACCCCCGTATTCAGCGAGCGCTGGCGGGTCAGCCTGGTGAGCTCCAGGCCGTTCATGCCGGGCATGGCTATGTCCACCACGGCCACGTTGGGCTGAAGCCTCTTGAGCA
>CALMBS010000032.1 GCA_937860285.1 uncultured Chloroflexota bacterium | reverse complement strand
GGCAGCCCGAAGCTGGTGACCGAGGTCAGGGCCTGCATCTCCACCAGCAGGGGCCGGGTGCCCTCCAGGGTAGAGGTCACCACCGACCCCACCGCAGCCCGGGAGTGCCGGGACAGGAAGACATCGGCCGGGTTGCCCACCTCGGCCATCCCCTGCTCCTTCATCTCGAAGATGCCCACCTCGTTGGTGGAGCCGAAGCGGTTCTTCACGCAGCGCAGCAGCCGGTAGGAGCTGAACGACTCCCCTTCCAGGTACAGCACCACGTCCACGATGTGCTCCAGTATCTTGGGGCCGGCGATGGCGCCCTCCTTAGTGACATGGCCGACGATCAGCAGGGGCACCGATGCCGGCTTGGCCCACTGCATCAGCCTCAGGGTGCATCCCCGCACCTGGGACACGCTGCCGGGCGCCCCTTCCAGGTCGGCGAGATACACCGTCTGAATGGAGTCGATCACCCCCAGCGCGGGCGAGATCTCCCCCATCTGCTGCAGGATGACCTCAAGGTCGGTCTCCGGCAGGACGTACAGCCCCTCGCCCCCGATGCCCAGCCGGTCCGCCCGCAGCTTGGTCTGGTGCAGCGACTCCTCGCCGGAAGCATAGACCACCCGTCCCCCCTGGCCCGCGATCATGGAGGAGACCTGCAGCAGCAGCGTCGACTTGCCGATCCCGGGGTCCCCGCTGATGAGTATCAGCGAGCCGGGCACTATGCCCCCGCCCAGGACGCGGTTCAGCTCGCCAAGAGGCAGTGCCACCCGCGGCGCGTGCTCGGCCGAGACCTGCGACAGCTCGCTGGCGGCGGACCGGGCAGCGCCGGGAGCGGCGGCCCTGGCGGGACCGGCCGCCGTCTCCACCAGGCTGTTCCAGCTCTGGCAGCCCGGGCACCGTCCCAGCCACTTGGGACTCTCCCGGCCGCATTGCTGGCACACGAACACCGTCTTGCGGGCCTTCTCCACAGCTGGCGTCCCCCAAAAAGAAGGGGAGCACCTTGAGGGCTCCCCTGTAAATCGGCCTTTAGCCTTCCGGCTGGCGCATCATGAAGAAGCCGAGGGCTTGCCGCTCACCGAGACCTCGTCCGTCTTGTGGTCCAGGAGCACCGTGATCTCGTCGCCGTC
This sequence comes from uncultured Chloroflexota bacterium, assembly GCA_937860285.1. Taxonomy (GTDB): domain Bacteria; phylum Chloroflexota; class Dehalococcoidia; order UBA2247; family RBG-13-53-26; genus JAFGCL01. The sequence goes on along the minus strand of CALMBS010000032.1, from coordinate 2,873 downwards.
ACAGTCCAGCCGGACGGTATCCCCCGGCTTGATCTCACCCTGGAGCAGTATGTCGGACAGCTTGTCCTCCACCATGGTCTGGATCACCCGCCGCAGCGGCCGGGCCCCGAAGGCCTCGTCGTAGCCCTTCACCGCCAGCAGCTCCTTGGCCCCTTCGGACACCGCCAGCCCCACACCACGCTCGATGAGCTGGCCCTTCACGGGCCGCAGCATCAGGTCGACGATCTGGCGGATGTGGTCCTGGCTCAGGTGATGGAAGACCACCACGCCGTCCAGCCGGTTGATGAACTCCGGCCGGAAGGTCTTCTTCAGCTCCTCCAGCAGCTTCTCCTTCATTCGCTCGTAGGAGCGCTGCCGCGTCTTCCCTTCGTCGGTGCGGCTGACGAAGCCCATCACCGCGTCCTTCTTGATGGTCTCGGCGCCGATGTTGCTGGTCATGATGATGATGCTGTTGCGGAAGTCCACCTTCCGGCCCTTGGCATCGGTCAGATGGCCGTCGTCAAAGATCTGCAGCAGGATGTTGAACACGTCCGGGTGGGCCTTCTCGATCTCATCCAGCAGTATGGCACAGTAGGGCTTCCGCCTTATGGCTTCAGTCAGCTGGCCGCCTTCATCGTAGCCCACGTACCCGGGCGGGGCCCCGACCAGGCGCGCCACACTGTGCTTCTCCCAGAACTCCGACATGTCCAGCCGCAGCAGCGATTCTTCGCTGCCGAACATGAACTCCGCCAGCGCCTTGGCCAGCTCCGTCTTCCCCACGCCGCTGGGCCCGAGGAAGATGAAGTTGCCGATGGGCCGTTTGGGGTCCTTGAGGCCGGTGCGGGCGCGCCTCACGGCCTTGGCTATGGTCGTTATGGCCTCGTCCTGCGACACGATCCGCTTGTGCAGCTCATCTTCCATCTGCAGCAGCCGCGATGCCTCATCGGTGGCCAGTCGCGAGGTGGGGATGCCGGTCCACATGTGGAGGACCTCGGTGATGTCCGCCTCGGTCACCTGAGGCCGCTCGCTGCTGACATCGGCCTTCCAGCTGTTCTCCAGCTGCTGCACCTTCTCCGCCAGGTGGGCCTCCCGGTCCCGCAGCTCCACCGCATACTCGTACTGCTGCGCGGCGATGGCTGCCTCCTTGTCCCGCCGGACGCTCTCCAGGGCCGTCTTGGCCTCCTTCAGGCCGATGGGTATCGCGCCCATTCTGAGCCGCACCCGGGACGACGCCTCGTCCATGAGGTCAATGGCCTTGTCCGGCAGGAAGCGGTCCGCGATGTAGCGCGACGACAGGTTCACCGAGGCATTGATGGCGTCTTCGGTGATGGTCACCTGGTGATGGACCTCGTAGCGCTCCTTGATGCCGTTCAGTATGGCGATGGTCTGCTCCAGGTTCGGCTCCTCCACGTAGATCGGCTGGAAGCGCCGCTCCAGGGCCGCATCCCTCTCAACATGCTTCCGGTAGTCGTCCAGGGTGGTGGCGCCGATGCACTGCAGCTCCCCGCGGGCCAGCGAGGGCTTCAGGATGTTGGCCGCATCCACGGCGCCCTCCGCGGCCCCGGCGCCCACGATGGTATGCATCTCGTCAATAAACAGCACGCAGTTGCCCGCGCTCTTCAGCTCTTCTATGACCTTCTTCAGCCGCTCCTCGAACTCGCCCCGGTACTTCGTGCCGGCCACCAGCGAGCCCATGTCCATGGTCACCACCCGCTTGCCCTGCAGGGTGTGCGGCACGTCGCCGGCCACGATCTTGTGCGATAGCCCTTCCACGATGGCCGTCTTGCCCACGCCGGGCTCCCCGATGAGGACCGGGTTGTTCTTGGTGCGCCGGGAGAGTATCTGGATGACCCTTTGGATCTCTTTGCTTCTTCCGATCACCGGCTCCAGCTTCCCCGCCCGGGCCATGGCCGTCAGGTCCACGCCCAGCTGGTCGAGGGTCGGCGTCTTGCTGGTGCTGCGCGGCGCCTGCTGGGGCTGCATGGCCCCCTGGTTGAGGATGCGGGTAGTCTCCGCCCGCGCCCGCTCCAGGCTCACGCCCAGGCTCTCCAGCACGCCCCCCGCCACCCCTTCGCCCTCGCGCAGGAGCCCCAGCAGCAGGTGCTCGGTGCCGACGTAGCTGTGGTTCAAGCGCCGGGCCTCGTCCACCGCCAGCTCAATGACCTTCTTGGCCCGCGGGGTCAACCCCACCTCGGCCGAGGTGGTCTTCCCTCCCCGCCCGATGATGAACTCCACGGCGGAGCGCACCTTGTTCAGGTCCACGTCCAGGTTCTGGAGGACCTTGGCCGCCACGCCATCCGTCTCCCGCACCAGTCCCAGGAGGATGTGCTCGGTGCCGATATAGTTGTGATTGAACCTCTGCGCCTCTTCCTGAGCGTAGGTGAGCGCGCGACGGGCCCTTTCAGAGAACTTCTCAAACCTGCTTGCCATATACCTACCTCTTCAAGCCCCACTATAGCATAACAGGGGGTAAAAGGAAAGCAATTTGTTCATAGACACTCGTCTCCATGCCGTGTTCCGGCGGGTGCCTCCTGCCTTAGCATATACCAGCCTGTCAAGGCAGGGTGCCCGGGGCCGCCCCGGCATCACAATGTGGTCACCGCCCGCCCCCGTTCGGCAGGAACGACTTTGCTTTTTCGGACGCCAGGCCATACACTAGATGAGGCCCGGTGCAGAAACCTGACCGGGGCCCGGTGCATAACAGCCTGACCGGGGCCCGCCGGTGTCGGCAGTCCGGAAACGGCAAGGAGGTCCAGGGAACTTGGCGAAGTTGGCGAATGTAGAGGGAAGGCGCGTGCGCAACAAGGCGGTGCGCAGTGCCGTCAAGACCAGCCTGACCAAAGCACAGAAGCTCATCTCCAAAAAGGAAGCCGAGCCGGGCAGCCCGGAGGTGG
>CALMBS010000031.1 GCA_937860285.1 uncultured Chloroflexota bacterium | reverse complement strand
GGCCCGCCACGTGGACGGCCTGTATCTGCTCCTTGGTCAGCCCCATCGCCTCGGCGATGGCGCAGGCGAGATCGGTGACGCGCTGCTGGTGTCCGGAAGTATAGCGGTCCCTGGTGTCGACCATGGCCCGGATGGCCTGTATGGTGCCCGCCAGGGTCTTCTCCAGCTTCTCGAAGCTCTCCTGCAGCCTCTCTTCCGCCTGCTTCCTGCGGGTGATATTCCGCATGACCCCGAGGAGCTCCACGGGACGTCCGGCCTCGTCGCGGATGACTGAGGCCGTGGTGTCCACCCAGACCGTGCTGCCGTCGTGGCGCAGGATCTCCAGCTCCACCGGGTGGCCGACATCCAGGTAGTCCTTTCCGGAGGCCAGGAGGGTCGGCAGCAGGTCCCGCACCCTCTGGGCCGATGCCGGCGTCAGGGCATCCTCCAGCCGGTTCAGCATCGGCTCCCTCGACCCCGACGAGCCCACCAGGCCCTTGATAGAAGGGCTGATGAAGGTCGGATGCAGGTCGAGGTCCGTCACCCAGATAACGTCGCTGACGTTTTCCGCCAGGAGACGGTAGCGCTTCTCGCTCTCGACCAGGGCCCTCTCAGAATCCTTTCGGCTGGTCACATCATCGATGAAGACCAGGGCAGCAGGCCTGCCATCCCACTCGAGGCGCACTGCGTTGATCTCGATCCACCTGATCTGGCCGTTCTTGGCTATGCCCCGGAACTGGCGCAGGCCCTGGAGGTCATCCTCGCCCGCCTGCCATCTGCGGCTGGTTTCCACGAACACCCGCCTGTCATCAGGGTGTATGAATGACTCCAGCGGCACCCCCTTGAAATCGTCGACGGTGTAGCTCAGGCGCTCCATGATCTCCAGCGTCCTGCGGTTGGCGAATACCACCCGTTCATCCTGGACTACCACAATGCCTTCATTCGCATTCTCCACCAGCAGCCGGTTCTTCTGCTCGGACACCCGCAGGCCTTGCTCCGCCCGCCGCCGCTCAGTGATGTCTCGGAGAACGGCAATGATGCCGATGACCTCATTCCCGTTCTTCAGCGGAGAAACTCGTATCTCGAGGTCGAGCATGGCGCCGGACTTGGTGGCGCACTTCACCTCCATGACCGGCGAGGCCTTGCCGGAGATCACCGGCACGAAGATGTTCACCATCTTCTCGATATCCTCGGACCTGAACATGGCCATCTCGTCGAAAGGCTTCCCGATGATGTCTTCCAGGGTCCAGCCGCCCACGTCCCTGATCCTGCGGTTCGCCGCCGTCACCCGGCCCACGTTGTCCAGCACCACGATGCCATCCCCGGTGCTATCGAAGATCGACTGCAGCCTCCTCTGTGATTCCTGGAGGGCAATCTCGGCATTCCGTTGCTCGGTGATGTCCCGGACGGATATGAGTCCCGCCGGCCGCCCGCGGTACTCCGTCATCACCCCCGTGGCGCTGATCCAGACCTCGCTGCCATCCAGCCTCACCGCCCTGAACTTCACGGCCTCGGGCAGTGAATTGCCCAGCAGGCCTTCAGTCAGCTCCTTTTCGACACGCTCCCTGTCCTCGATTATGAGGTCCAGGGGGTTCACGCCCACCCCTTCTTCCGGCGAGTTGAAGCCGAAGATCCTGGCGGCGCTGGCGTTGGTGACTACCACCCGCCCCGTTTCCGCATCGACCACCACCACCCCATTGAGGGCGCTGTCGAAGAGGTTCTTGTAGATTCTCTCGGTGTCACGGAGCGCTTCCTCGGCGATGGTCTGCCCCAGGCTTTCAGCGATCTGCCAGCTGCCGTCCCGTTTCACCAGCACCGACCGGTGTATCCGGAACACATCCAGGGCCTCCGGTATCCCCATGGCCCGGGTGGGGTAGGTGCAGAGGCCCACCGTCGGCACTTCCGTCATGAGATTCGACAGCGTCTCCTCGTAGCCGACCATCACCGGCCAGTCCGCCCTGTCCAGCCAGCCGGTGTCGCCGGCCACCCAGACGCCTTTGAGCCCAAGCTGCTTCGCCTGGTTCAGAGCGCCGGCGGCGCTGCCGATGGCTGTCGATACATTGAACCGTCCGTCGAGGAAATACCAGTCGGTGTAAGGGATGGCCTGCAGCTGCCCCCTGCGCTGGTAGTCATCGAGGCGCGGGATGCCTCTTTTCAGGGCATCCATCACCTCCTGGCGCAGCGGCATGGGCGCCAGCCAGATGCAGAGGGCGTCTTCTTCCAGGCCCCTCTTGAAATACGGCACCAGCACCTCGATGACGTCCTGGACCGAGTCGTAGAGCTGGCACAGATGTGCGCCCCAGTGGATCTGGTCAAAGACGCCAGCAGCCGGCTTCACCGCAGTGCCCGTTTCCATTCTATTCTCGATACGGGCCGGAGATTGTCTCCGGGCCACCGGCGATCCCTCACGGGATCAGCAGCCGAGGCTGCTTGAGCCGCTACCCGCATTCACCCCCCTCCCTCGCACACAGAACAACCTGCCCCGCCGCATTTCCTCCACCGTGCGCCCCGGGGCAGTCGCTCCAGCATTTCAGACACGTTCTAACATTCTCTGACAAACTCCGGCCTATAGGAAGATGCAAGAGGTCCGTTTTTGTGACCCAAGTGGCCAGGTAGGGAAGCGTGGCGGCGCGCCCGGCCGGCCCGTCGCCAGGCCCGCCGACGAAGGACGCTGGTCAACGGGGCGCCGGCAGGCTAGAATGGTAGACGGTGGCGATCTCAGTTCGGACGATTACCCGCAGAGGCGTGCGCGACGCCGCCGTTCCTGCCTCCCAGGCTTGCGGGTCAAGGGCGTCCAGCCTCATCGCCAGAGTGAGCACCGTGGCCCTGCGGCCCGAACCGAGCGCCGTTGCTCAGCAGCCCAGACTGAGCACTTTGGCTCGCCACATCTGACCAATTGGGGCTTGTCACGGCCCGCCAGCGCGCGCACAATCAGGCGCCGGTGGACACAGGCAGGCGGCAGAGGGGCATCGGGTCCATGAGTGCGCAGACTTGAGGCCGCCTGTTCGTGCCGCAGGCCAGGGACAGGCCGGGGAGGCACGGTGACACGGGGAAACAGGTAACGAATCGAGCGTACAGGACAGGAAGGACAGCCGCATGAAATACGCCACCTCATCGCACCATGCCATGACCATCAACCTCAACTGCTACACCTACATGTTACTGAGGCTGGGGTACGAGAGGCTGGCCGACACGGCGCCGTTCTTCAGGATCGCCGACAAACGCTTTAACAGCCTGGCTATGCGCATGACCAGGACCCCGTACAACCCGGAGCTGGTCGGCCCTCATCTCTTTGATGCCGTGGAGTACCATCTCACCGACCCCCGGCTCTTCTACAACCGGTTCGAATGGAAGATAAACGACACCATGGTCAAGACTATAGGAATGCCGATCTCTTCCTTTCACGCCCACATCGAGAAGAGCCCCCTGCTGGGCCGCTACACGTTCAACCTCTGCGAGGCCACGCCGCGCACCAGGAAGGCCATCAGGGGCCAGTTGGAGGCGGCGTACCGGATAGCGGATGCCCATCCCAAGACGGTGATGACTGCCTGTCCGGTCATGGTCTTTCACGCCGGCATAGCCCGG
>CALMBS010000030.1 GCA_937860285.1 uncultured Chloroflexota bacterium | reverse complement strand
AAACGATGTCTCATATTGAGATCGGATGCTGCGGCGCCTACTGCAGAACCTGCATAGCCGGGACACTGGGTGACCACACCTGCAAGGGTTGCCGGATGGGTTACGAAGATGGCCGAAGGGACATAAGCAAGGCCCGGTGCGCCATGAAGGTCTGCTGTATCAAGAAACTGGGTTGGGAGCACACCTGCGCCGACTGTGACCTTGCGGACTCCTGCAGTACACTGCAGGGCTTCTACAGCAAGAGAGCTTACAAGTATGGCCGATACCGGAAATCGATGGAGTTCATCAGAAGTCATGGCTACGATGCCTACCTCGATGCCGCGGCCAACTGGAAACAGGCCTACGGGAAGCTCCCCTGATTGTCCCCCGGATGGCTCACACGAGGTCTTCATCGGGAGGAAGGCATGAACAGGCCGAGTACGGATGAGGTCAGGTCGTTGCTGAAGAAGGATGAGTTCCCCAGGTCAGCATCGTACGATCAAGACTGGATGCTGGACAACCAGATGGGGCCGAACGCCGTGTGGCTGGCGGAGTGGCTGTGCGAGGTGCTGCCTCTGAAGCCGGGAATGCGGGTGTTGGACCTGGGCTGCGGCAAGGCCATGACCAGCATCTTCCTCGCCCGGGAGTTCGGCGTGCGGGTTTGGGCAGCCGACCTGTGGATGAGCCCCGACCACAACTGGCAGCGTGTTGTCGCGTCAGGCATGGCCGACCTGGTCTGCCCCCTGAAGGCCGAGGCCCACGCGCTACCCTTGGCGCAGGGCTTTTTCGATGCGGCGATCTCCGTTGATGCCTACCAGTATTTCGGCACCGACGCCCTCTACCTGGACTACCTCTCCCGCTTCGTGCGGCCGGGCGGGCTCCTGGGCGTGGTCGTGCCCGGCCTGATGCAGCCTATCGGCAGCGTGGTCCCGCCGCACCTGGCGCAAGCTCAGTCCAACGGCAAGGTGTTCTGGGACAGCGACGACCGATGCTTCAAGACCGCCGAGTTCTGGCAGGACCTGTGGGAGGGATGCCCGAAGGTAACGCGAACGGCCGTCGAGAGGCTGCCGGACGGCTGGCGTCACTGGCGGGACTTCGAACGGGCTCTCGAGGCCACCGGGAAGAGCCTCTTTCCGTCGGATGCCGAAGCCCTGGAAGAAGACCATGGGAGATTCATAGGACTGCTGCGTCTGACGGCCAGGCGCACCGAGGCCACCGGGTACAATCTCTACGACCCCGGGTTGGGTGCGCTCGCTGGGGTTGACAGCCCCGAACCAGGTACAGAGCCTTCTCCCTGAGCTGCCGGGCTGAACGCCGGTTCGAAGGATCTGGTTCCGTCTGCTGCAACGCCAGGCCCACCATTTCCATCCTCTTCCGGGGATTGGCGGGCCTGATGCCATTCCCCTTCCCCGGACCGGATTCACAGGATGTTGAAGCGATATCCAACGCCGCTGATGCTCTCGATCATCTGCTGACCATGTCTGTCGAGCCCGAGCTCCTTGCGAAGCCGGCTGATGTAGACATGGAGATATCTCATTTCGCCGCCATACTCGCTGCCCCAGACGCGGTTCAGCAGGTGGGTATGGGTAAGCACCTTGCCGCTGTTCTGGGCCAACTCCTGGAGAAGGTTGAACTCGGTGGGTGTCAGCTTGACTTCCTGTCCGGCAACAGTCACCCGCCTCGCGGGGAAGTCGATCTCCAGGTCAGCGCTCACTATCCTGGCTGATGATGGGACAGGAAAGGTCACCTGGCTGCGCCTTAGCACCGCTTTCACCCTGGCGACGAGCTCCCGTGTTGAGAAGGGTTTTGTTATGTAATCATCGGCGCCGGCGTTGAGGCCCGTCACCTTGTCGTCATCATGGGCTTTGGCAGTGATAAGGATGACAGGCAGGGTGGAGAAGCTGCGGATGTGCCGGCAGACGGCCATGCCGTCAATGCCCGGCATCATGAGGTCCAGGAGCGCTAGATCGAACTGCCCACGGCCCAGCTCCTCCAGTGCGGACTTCCCGCTGTCGGCCGTGACAACGACAAAACCCTCCATCTCCAGCACCCGCCGGACAAGCCGGAGGATCTCCGCATCGTCATCGACAGCCAGAACCTTGATTTCTCTTGGCGGCATGTCTGCTCTCCCCTCAAGCTCCCAATGGAATGGTGAAGACGAACCGGCTGCCCTGGCCGATCCTGCTTTCCGCCCAGATCCGGCCTCCGTGGGCCTCCACCAATCCTCTGCAGATGGCCAGTCCCAGTCCCAGCCCCTGCACCTGTGTCCCCGGTCGCTCTTCTATACGATACAGCCGGTCAAAGATCTTATCCAACTCGCTTTCAGGTATCCCCAGGCCATGGTCAGCCACGCTGAAGACAAGTTCAGTGCCACGGGAAAGCGCCGACACTGTCACCACTCTCCCATTGGAGGCATACTTGACGGCATTGTCGATCAGATTCTCGAGCACCTGCCGAATACGGTTAGCGTCCATGCGCACCAGCGGCAAGCCCGCTGGCACATCCGCCTCAAGCCGGTACTCCGGCGCCCGCAACCTCGCGTCGGCCACTGTCTGCTCTGTCAGCACGGCCGGATCGACGAGGTCCTTCTCCAGCTTCAACAGCCCCGCCTCCATGCGTGACATGTCCAGCAGTTGATCCACCAGGCTGACCAGACGGTCCGTTGCTTTGTCAATGGACATCAGCGATCTGGCCTTCTCATCGTTGTCGAGCCTGTCATTGTAGTCGATGAGCATGGTGGAGTAACCCTTGATCGTGGCCAGCGGCGTGCGGAGCTCATGTGACACCATGGAAAGGAGATTGCCCTTGAGCTTGTCCATCTCCTCGTATTTCTGGCGCTCGATGGCCTCGGCCTTCAGCTCCCTGGTCCTGGTCTTGACCTGGCTGCTCAGGAAAAGCGCGCCTGCGGCCAGCAGCAACACCAACAGCAGCACCCCTACCAGCGTCCAGATGACCCATCGGGGAATCCTGGCTACGCTTCCCCCCGCGGGTCTGATTCCCAGCCAGCTCTCCAGAGACCTGTAGTAGAGAGAGCCCTGATCGCCCTTGAGCTCTTCCACACGGGAGTCGACTCTCTCTATGAGATAGGGTGTCAGGCTTGAGCCTTTGGTCAAGGCAAAATGGAGGGAGGAAGGCTGGAAGACGATGGGCGTCTCCACCACGTCATAATCCGCCGCGTGCAGGTGACCGTAGTCCTTGCTGACAACCGCCGCATCAGCCTCTCCAGCGTCCGCCAGCTCAAAGACACTGTTGTAGCTATCAGTCTCAATGAACTCGCATTGGACATCAAAGGCACTGACCAGCGTCTTAATGCCTTCCGGGCCCTCGACGTTCACGCTGCCCCTCAACACCGCAACGTTCTTCCCTTCGAGGTCAAGAATGGACTCTATGTGGACCCCTCTTCTGGCATAAACCCGTGACCAGCTCACATAGACGGCCTCTTTGGAGAAATCGTACAGCGCGGCCCTGTCCTCTGTGTATGCCACGTCCGGCATCATGTCTATTTCGTTGCTCTGCAGCCTGGTCAAACACTCGTTCCAGGTTCCGGGTACATACTCGACCCGCCACCCTTCCTCCGAGGCGATGTACTTCACGATGTCTCCCCAGAATCCAGACGCGCGGCCTTCCTCATCAGCGAAGATCTTGGGGCTGTTCTCATAAACCCCGACTCTGACTGTGATCGAATCACCGGCAGAAGCGGCTGCGCTGGGAACAAGAAGAGCAAGCAACGACGCACAAAGGAGCAGGATGGAGCATTTCTTCATCGACGCGAACCCGTCCCAGCCAATACTACCACCCGTCGAGCAACAGTTGCCACACGCAACCAGGGTCCTCCGTCACTCCGAATGTGCATCACGGATGGCCCGTGCCGTTGATGGGCACAGGCAAAGCAGCCAGAGGTCTGAAAGAGGACGGGGCAGAGGGCCTTTGGATAGATCGCCTGTCAGGGCGACCTGGGTGTGAAGAGGGGCCCTCTGCCCGGTTGCCCGCGAACTCAGCGGGATGCGGCACCGCTTCTGCCGCCAGCCAGCCTGCCGTAGATCATCAGCAGCAGGACCGCCACGGCCACGGCGACGATGAAGCCCAGCCATGATATGGCGTCCCACCAGCCGACCAGGTCGCCGATGAGCCCGGCCAGAAAACACGCGCCAATGCCGATCAGGAGGGTCATGATCCACCCCATGCGTTCCCGGCCAGGGTGAATCAACCTGGCGAGGATACCCACCACCGCACCTGCCAGTATGTACCAGAGAATACCCATGTCCTCACCTCCTTTCCTTCAGATCAACCACGACCACCAGCCATCTGAGACAGGCACCCGGCCAGAAAGGGGTGCCTGTCTGCCGCAGGAACATCGCACGAGGCTAGTCTCCTGGCTTGGCGGTGGCAATGACCGCTTTGATGGCCACAATGATGGCTGCCGGAGCCATAAGCAGGCCGAAGCAGTAGACGATGCCGAGGACCTCATTCGCCAGGTCCTGGGACACGTGCTCAGCCACCGGCTCGAGACCGTACGGTCCCCAGATGCTGAGTATGATCAGAGCGACCGCGGCGGTCAAAACGGTCGATGCTTCCTTGGCCGTCACGTTGAGCAGCCCGATGATGATGCCGGCGATCAGCAGCAGCCAGATCACCCAACCGTGCTCGGGAAGGGCGTCTCCCCCCCAGATGCCGCCGATGATGGCGATGGCGATACCGACAACGAATCCGATCTTGCCTACTAGCGCCAATGCACTGGCCATTTCAAACCTCCTTTTCATTCACTCAGGGTCCCGCCAGCTATACGAACCGGGGCTTCGGACATCTACCTCGCGGCAGTGGAAATGGCTGGTAGTCCCCGCCACCCTCCGTCGCGAAGCCTTCATTGGCCTCGTTCCGATCAGGGATGGCCCTCAATTGGGCAAACTCTGACGGGAGGGGGTGGTTTCTGAACAGCCTCTCCTCTCCGCAGATACTGCATGCCCCCCTGCTCATCACACCCAATGCGGCTTCGATGACCCAGTAGTGCGAGCACCCAGGCGCCAGATGCGGTCGAAACAAGCCGTCGCCCATCGAGGTGACCATCCCTATAGCATCTGAGCCGGGATCGTGTGCCTGCCGTTCCCGCTCGTACTCCCGTCGCCCTCTTTTGGGCCCGGCCTCGGTTCCTTCTTATCGCCGTTCTCTTCTGACATCCTCACTTACCCCGATCGCGTTGGCGGCCAGACCGCAAACAGCGGTTCACTGATCCCTGGTCCTCTGCATCCGCCGAAGGCGAATATCGCACCAGATGGCATGCTTGGGCGGCCTGTTGCCGCGTGGATACGCGTGATGGGCCCATTCCGGAGAGAAGAACACCTTCCAGCAGTCGCGGCACTCCCATCTGCCAAGGATGTGGAACCCTTCCCGCTCGAGGACCTTCATGCTGTGGCAACGCGGGCACTCCGCGATGACCAGTAAGCGCTGTTTGTCCCTTGGCACAAGTGCATGGTCCACGGCAACCCCCCAGCTTCGGCGCGAAATCTGACCTCTGAAGCATACGGTCAGGATGCTCAACAGGGTGTCAATTCCTCCGCGGAGAAATCAACAGATACTCAACGATGCTGCACAACAGAAAGGGCGGCGTCCCAGATTGCCCTGAAACGCCGCCCTCATAAGCGGCCAGGTGGCTCCGTGGAGCCTTCAGAACACCCGTCAGGCCAGGTCGAAGCGGTCCAGGTCCATCACCTTGGCCCAGGCCGCCGCGAAGTCCCGGACGAACTTCTCCTCGGCGTCCGCGCTGCCGTAGACCTCGGCCAGGGCCCGCAGCTGTGAGTTCGAGCCGAAGACCAGGTCGACTCGCGTGCCGGTCCACTTGACCTGCCCCGTCTTGCGGTCGCGTCCTTCAAAGACGTCGGCATCCTTCGAGGCCGGCTTCCACTCCGTGTTCATGTCCAGCAGGTTAGTGAAGAAGTCGTTGGTAAGGGTCTCCGGCCGCTTCGTGAAGACGCCGTGCCGGGTCTGCCCGAAGTTGGCGTTCAGGACGCGCATCCCGCCAATGAGCACCGTCATCTCCGGCGCGGTCAGCGTCAGCAGCTGCGCCCGGTCCACCAGCAGCTCCTCGGCCGATACGGAGTATCTCGCCTTGAGGTAGTTGCGGAAGCCGTCCGCCTTCGGCTCCAGCACGGCGAAGGAGGCCGCGTCGGTCTGCTCCGGCGACGCATCCATGCGTCCCGGAGTGAAGGGGACGGCCACTTTGTGACCAGCCGTCTTGGCGGCTTGCTCCACGCCCGCACAACCAGCCAGGACGATCAGGTCAGCCAGCGAGACCTTCTTCCCGTCTGACGCTGCGCTGTTGAACTCCTTCTGGATTGCCTCCAGGGTCTGCAGCACCTTATTCAGCTGGTCCGGCTGGTTGACTTCCCAGTCCTTCTGCGGGGCCAGGCGGATGCGCGCCCCGTTGGCGCCGCCGCGCTTGTCGGAGCCGCGGAAGGTGGAGGCCGACGCCCAAGCGGTATAGACGAGCTGAGAAACAGGCAGGCCGGAGGCCAGAATCCTGGCCTTGAGAGAGGCCATGTCCGGCTCTTCAATCAGCCTGTGGTTGACCGCGGGGATGGGGTCCTGCCAGATAAGCTCCTCGGCCGGGACCTCGGGGCCGAGATAGCGCGCGCGGGGGCCCATGTCGCGGTGGGTCAGCTTGAACCACGCGCGGGCGAAGGCGTCCGCGAACTCCTTGGGGTTCCGCAGATAGCGCCGCGCGATCGGTTCGTAGATGGGGTCGAAGCGAAGGGAGAGGTCCGCCGTGGTCATCATCGGCCGGTGCTTCTGGGACGGATCATGGGCATCCGCAATCATGTCCGTCTCAGCCACGTCCTTGGCCAGCCACTGGTTGGCGCCAGCCGGGCTCTTGACCAGCTCCCACTCGTACTTGAACAGGATCCTCAGATAGCCCACGTCCCATTTGGTCGGATTCGGCTTCCAGGCGCCCTCAAGGCCGCTGGTGATCGCATCGCCGCCCTTGCCGCTGCGGAAGCTGCTCTTCCAGCCCAGGCCCTGCTCCTCGATGGGGGCGGCCTCGGGCTCAGGGCCAACATGGGTGGCCGGGCCGGCGCCATGGCATTTGCCGAAGGTGTGCCCGCCGGCGACCAGGGCTACGGTCTCTTCATCGTTCATGGCCATGCGGGCGAATGTCTCCCGAACGTCGCGGCCGGAGGCGACCGGGTCGGGGTTGCCGTTGGGCCCCTCCGGATTGACGTAGATCAGCCCCATCTGCACCGCCGCGAGCGGATTCTCGAGATCACGCTCGCCGGAGTAGCGCTTGTCCCCCAGCCATTCGGTCTCGGAGCCCCAGTAGACCTCCTCTGGCTCCCAGACGTCCGCCCGTCCGCCGGCAAAGCCGAGGGTTTTGAAACCCATCGACTCCAGGGCCACGTTCCCCGCCAGGATCATTAGGTCGGCCCAGGAGATCTTCCGGCCGTACTTCTGCTTGATCGGCCAGAGCAGCCGGCGCGCCTTGTCGAGGTTGGCGTTGTCGGGCCAGCTGCTGAGCGGCGGGAAGCGCTGCTGGCCGGCGCCCGCGCCGCCGCGGCCGTCTGCCACGCGGTACGTGCCGGCGCTGTGCCAGGCCATGCGAATGAACAGGCCTCCGTAGTGGCCGAAGTCCGCCGGCCACCAGTCCTGCGAGTCGGTCATCAGCGCCTGCAGGTCCTTCTTCACGGCCGCCAGGTCCAGGCTCTTGAACTCCTCGGCGTAGTCGAAGTCCGTGCCCATGGGGTCGGACAGCGGCGAGCGCTGGTGCAGGACCTTCAGGTTCAGCTGATCGGGCCACCACTCCCGGTTCGACATGCCTGTGCCGGATACTTGCTTGCTGCTTCTGCCCGTTACCGGGCACCTGCTTTCTTCAGCCATAGTGTCTCCTCCTTTCCCGATATGGACTAATCGTGGTCTATTGCCGGGCGTCCTTCGCCAGGCAGTCTCGGCAGATGCCCCGCAGTTCCAGGTACCTTCTCTCGATCTTACCCCACTGCGCCGTCTCATCCGGCGCCTGGAGCTCCTCAATCTCGGGCCAGTAGAAGTCCTCGATGGCGCGGCACCGGGTACAGACCAGATGACAGTGCCGCCTCGTTTCCGAGTCATAGCGGGCCTTGTCATCGGCATGCTGCACCCTGCTGATGGCCCCATGGTGCTCGAGAAGGGCCAGGGTTCGATAGACCGTGTCCAAGGACATACTGGGAACCTTCGGTCTGACCGCCTCGAAGACATCCTCCGCCGAGGGGTGGCCTTTCATCGACATCAGCGCGTCGAAGATCTGCAGCCGCTGGGGCGTCATCTTCAACCCGAGCTTCTTGGCCAAAAGCCGATAGGCTTTTATGTCGTCTTCGTTGGAAACGCGCTGCCGGGGCATCCTCAGCCTGCAAGAGAATAGTTACTAATTAGGAATATAACCTAACTGGCTGCGGCTGTCAATACCATCAGCAGGCCACGGTGCCGGTGTCACGGCCTCTAGAGTCTTTGGGTCTTCAACCACCCCAGGGTGATATTGAACGCCTCTTCCCGGGAGTACCTCGGCTGGTAGCCGAAATCACGGGTCGCCTTGTGGTGCACGAACGTGGAGTCCACACAGGTGGAGTAGACCGAGAACCGGTTGAAGTTGGATGTCTTGCTGCACCTCTCCACCACCCCCGCCACGATATTCGCCACACGGTGAGGGATGGAAACCCTGGGCCGGTGTATGCCGAGCTGGTCCAGGAACGGGTCCATGAACTCGAAGAAGTTGCCCGTGTCGTGGTCGGTGATGAAGTACACCTGTCCAGCCACCGGCGAGCCGGGCCCCAGGTGTTCGGCCGCCAGTATGTGAGCATGGGCCGCGTTCCCGGAGAAGACATGGCTGAACTGTGCCTTTCCATCGCCCAGGTGTACGTTGAGGCCGCTCTTGACCACCTTTATCACGTTGGGCAGGTGGTACTTGTCGCCGGGGCCGTACATCCCCACGATGCGCAGGGAGCAGGTGGACAGTGCCGGCCCGTTGGCCTTGATCACAGCCAGCTCTCCCATCATCTTGCTGTACGCATATCGGTTCATCTTCGTCACATCGGCCGGATAGGGCGCGGACTCATCGGCCAGGCGGTGGCTGCATTTCCCGTCCAGGACCACGTCCAGGCTGCTGCTATATACCAGCCGCGGCACGCCCAGCTGGAGGCAGGCGTCGACTATTATCCGGGTACCCTTCACGTTCGTGTCCTCATAGATCCCGGGCGGCAGTCTGGGGTCCCATACGGCCGCCGCCGTGTGGAAGACCGTGTCCACTCCGGTGCAGGCCCTCTTGACGGCGGCCGCATCCCGGATGTCGCCCATCATCATCTCGGCCCGGTCATCCTCCGCCGGTTCGAGGTCGATAATGCGAACGCTCTGGCCCCTCTCCAGGAGCTGGGAGACAATGGCCCGTCCCAGCATGCCGGCGCCCCCGGTCACCAGGCACACCTTCGATTCGCCGGAATGAGAGCTAGCTGACACACCCATCTGGCCCCCTTCCCTGCATTTGGACTGCAGCCGGCAACGGCCAGCCGCGCCGTTTGAAGTCACCTGGTCATCTGGCATACCACTGGCGCATGTTGCCGCCCACCAGCTGGATCAACCGCCGCCGCGGCAGCAGCCTCTGGGCCAGGGTCAGGGACCAGCGGTTCCTCCTGCCCGGTATCCAGCTGGGCGTCCGGCCCAGGACCCTGAGACCCTCGGCCACAACAGGCCCGGCCTCGGACACCGGCGCCAGGCTGGACCGCTCCAGGCGCGGCCTGGACTGCTCAAATCCGGGCGTGCGCGTGGCCCCGGGCATGAAGCCCAGGACATCCACGCCACGCTCCCGAAGCTCCTCCCAGAGACTCTCTGCCAGAATGAGATTGTAGGCTTTCGAGGCGGCGTAGCTGGCGGTGTAGGCCACGCCCTGCAGGGCAGAGCCCGACGAAAGCAGGATGATCCCGCCGCGCCCTCGGGCCAGCATTCCGGCCCCGTACTCATGGACCAGCATGGTCGGGGCCCGGCAGTTGACCTCCACGGTCTTCAGCTTGTCCTCCAGGCTCTGCTCGAAGAAGAGGCCGACCAGCGGATGGGCCGCGTTGCAGACCAGCAGGCCGACTTCCAAGCCGTCGGTCTCCCGGCGCAGCGCTTCCATGAACTCCTGGCGGCAGAGGTCGGCCACCACCGTCTTCACCTCCACATGGCTGCGGCCTCGGACTTCGCCGGCCACTCGCGCCAGCTCGTCCCGCCCCCGGGCCACCAGCACCAGGTTGAGCCCCCTGTCGCCGATCTGCCGGGCGAACTCCGCGCCCAGGCCCTTGGTGGCGCCCGTGACCAGGGCCCATGGCCCATACCTGGACTTGAAACCCTTCGCTCCGGACATTCCCCCCCTTTCTTCCGGCCCTGTGGTTCCCCGAAGGAGACCTGAACAGGAGACGGAGGCTGCCTCCCGGAGAACCTGCACCGAGAGTCTACTCGGCAGAGCACCTGTGTCAAGCTCCAATGCAGTGGAGGGCATTGGCCGGCGGAACGCCGAGGAGCTGCTGGCCAACGCAGGATTTGACAGCCCCGACATCTTTATGTTACGTTCGAGGTGATTACCAGGCGGACGGGGCCCGCAAGGGGGGCAGCCGGTGCTCCGTTCCAGGACCGCAAGAGGGAGAAGGGCAGACTGCATTGATAAGCCGGTAGTGCGTCTATCGGCTTTCGTCTTTTCTCGGACGGCGGCAGGACCTGGCGCAGTCGCCCGGCAGGGCAGGGAATAGGGAGGAAAGTTATGACAAGAATCATGGCCACCCTGGGTATCATAGTCCTGCTCCTGGCCGCCAGTGTCGGCGGCCTCTGCGGCGGTGATGAAAGCAACAAGGAGCCGGAGATCACCTCCACCGCCTCGTCCACGGCCACCCAGAACAGCGCCTACACCTACGAAGTGGAGGCCGAGGACGAAAACGAAGGGGACGAGCTGACCTTCTCCCTGGATGCCGCACCCACCGGCATGACCATCGACGATGAGTCCGGCGTCATCAGCTGGACGCCCACGCAGGCGGGCAGCTTCTCGGTCACTGTCAAGGTGAAGGACGGAAAGGGCGGTTCAGACGAGCAGAGCTTCACCATCACGGTCACCGGCGCCGCCACCGGGGCCCCGGACATTACGTCCACTCCCGTCACCACGGCCACAGATGGCCAGGCCTACACCTACACGGTGCAGGCCACCGGAGGCACTTCTCCGCTGACGTTCAGCCTGGACCAGTCCCCCACCGGCATGACCATCAATGCCACCACGGGCGCCATCTCGTGGACGGCGGACGATGCCGCGGGAAGCACCGTCGCAGTCACGGCGAAGGTCCGCGACGCGGGCGGTCTCTCGGACACCCAGAGCTTCATCATCAGCTTCTCGAACCCGGTGAAGAAGTACGCGGTGATCTACGGCATTTCCGACTACCTCAACCTCACCGCGGACACCGGCGACCTGAACTACTGCGATGAGGACGCCAACGACTGGTACAACTACCTGTCGTCGGCAGGATACGAGTGCCAGGTATACGGCCACCTCAAGAGCAGCGACTACAGCCTGTATACGGGGACCGCCAGCGAGTACAACGTGAGCCGGGCCGTTCGCGCAATGGTGGCCAACGCCGATTCGAATGACCGTGTGGCCTTCATCGCCTCCGGCCATGCCATGCCCGGGGACGATCTGAATGAAGCGGCCCTGGTCATGCATGACTACGGCACTCCGGAAGGCGGCATGGATGGCCTGTACTGGGACACCGAGCTGACGGCGGACTTCCGTGACTGTGTGGCGGCCCAGACCTTCATCTTCATCGATACGTGCCTGGCGGACGCCATGGGCGAGGTCTTCTCCAGCCCCAGGTCGGGCCACGTGATGATGGTAGCCAGCACCATGGGCACCCCCGATTCCGATTCGTGGGACTATCCGCAGTACACCCACGGCGCCTGGACCTACTTCTACCTCATACAGGGGATAAAGGGGGCCGGCCACGACACGTTCAACCTGACCCAGGTCTTCGACTGGGCCAAGGCCCAGTACAGGGTGTTCTACACCGATCCCACCGGCCTGAACAACCCGGAGACCTGGTGGAACAACTTCGACCAGCCGGTGCTCCACGATTCCGCCCCGGGCACCCCGATGAGCCTCTGATGCCTGAGCGAGTGGGGGATGGCGATCGCCATCCCCCACTCTGTATCGCCTCGTGAGGGGACCGCCGTCTAAGGCGTCTCCACAACCCCGCGATACGTAGGTCTACCGATGGCGCCGGCGTCCGGATACTCGATACTGGTTATGAGCGCGCCGGCGAACGCCGGCGGCAAGAAAACGATGAAGAACCAGGAGGCATTATGAGCGCCGGAAGAATAGCCCTCCTTGTCATCGGCATCATCATCCTGCTGGCCGGCCTGGCGCTGATGGCCGGCGGCGGGGGGATGATGGGCGTGAGCCAGGCCTTCAAGAACGATGAAGGGTACATCACCAGCCGGACCGCCGATCTGGCCAGCACCTCCTACGCGGTGGTCTCGGAGCCCGTTGACTTCGGGTCGGGAGTCGACTGGGGCGGCAACTGGCAACCCGGGGATTTCGTGTCCCTGCGCGTGGAGGCCGACAGCAACAACGGAAAGGCGCCGTTCGTGGGCATAGCAGCGGAATCGGATGTGGCCGCCTACCTGAGCGGCGTCCCGTATGACGAGGTGCAGCACTGGGCCGGAAACGACTCCGGGGAGGAAGCCATCACCTACCGGCACCACTCGGGGGAGTCCACACCCCCGCCTCCCCTCTCACAGAGCTTCTGGGCAGCCTCGACGCACGGAGAAGGAACGCAGACCCTGACCTGGGCCCCGGAGGCCGGCCAGTGGGTCATCGTCCTGATGAACGAAGACGGCTCCGCCGGCATAGACGTCGGCGGGAGCATAGGGGCCAGGATACCGTGGCTGTTCTGGGCTGGTTTGGGCACCCTGATTGCGGGAGTCATCCTGCTCGGCATCGGAATCGTGATGGTGGTGCTGGCCGCGCGCAACCCCAGGCCGGCGACCGGGGCAGCCCCACCCTCAGCATCCCCGGGATGACCTGGCAACTGCAGGCGGAAGGGGCCCTACTCTGTCTTCGCCGGCGTCCTCTCTGCCTTCCCGGCCTCGATCTTGAAGACGGCCGGCGATCGCGCCATGGTCTCGGACATCTCCGCCAGCGACTGTGCGGCTGCCAGTGACTGCTCTGCCTGGGCCGACATCTCCTCGGTGGCCGCCGAGTTCTGCTCCACGATCCGGCTGATCCGCTCTATGGCCTCCAGCACGCCGGCGCTCAGGCTATCCAGCTCGCGTGCCGCATGGAGTATCTGCTCAACCTGCACCCCACCTTGCGCGACCGGTCCAGGATGTTGTCCATCGCCTGCCCGGCATCAGCCGCCAGCCTGTCTCCCGCTTCCACCTCCCACGTCCCCGCTTCCATGGCCCTCACCGCCTCCGTGACCCCCATCTGTATGCCGCCGACTATGCCGGCGAAACCCCGCCCCTGATCGCCGGCCCTGGCCGCCTCTGTGGCCGCGTCCAGCGCCAGCAGGTTCGTCTGGGCGGCAATGTCATTGATGGCCTCATCCAGAAGGAATCGGCTGCCCCCCTCACCGTCGCTGTACAGCCGACGCTTGATCCTGATATCCCCGAACAGCGTGGTCACCCAGCGTTCCCGGAAGCCCTCCACCTTCAGGCCACCTTCCGTGCTGTTCATGAGCTCCTGGTCGGCTTTCTGCAGAAGGAGCTCGGCCAACCTCCTGGCCAGATCGCAGGCCCACGCAAACACCACCTCCTCCCACCGCCCCACCTCCGCCTTGAGAATCGTCGCCAGTCCATCTATGCTATCCATGAAGAGACCTCCTTAATCCCAAGATCGTTTTCGTCGACTATCTCAGGATTCTGCGGGGTCTCTTCTCTCTACGTCAACCCCCGCCGACTAACAAGATACAGCAACGGTAGAACCCGGCCCGGGCTGCCAGGGGCGTGCCCAACCCGTTTGACGCGGGCAGGTCGGTGTAATACCATGAACGCGTACCACCATGCCCGCGCGGCTGGGGTCTCGCGCCGCCGGATTCACTACTTACTGGGGAGGTATCGCGCAACATGATCGGCATCACATCGTACTCGGCCTACATACCCTGGTACCGGCTGAGCCGGGCCAAGATGAACGAAGCAACCGGATTCCTGATGACTTTTCCCACGCCGGGGGAGAGGTCGGTGGCCAATCAGAACGAGGACAGCATCACCATGGCCACCGCAGCAGGCATCTACTGCCTGGATGGAGAGGACCGGGCCAAGGTGGGCGGCCTCTATTTCGCCACCAGCACCCCCTCCTACCTGGTGAGGCAGCAGGCCAGCATAGTGTCCACCGCCCTTGACTTCAGGGAGGACGTCCGCGTGGCCGACTTCGCCTCCGGCAGCAAGGCCGGCACCACCGCCCTGATGAATGCCCTGGATGCCGTCAAGGCCGGCTCGGTGAAGAAGGTGATGGTCACCGCCGCCGACTGCCGGGTGGTCAAGCCCGGCAATCCGCAGGAGTACGTGTACGGCGACGGCGCCGCTGCCCTGACGGTCGGGCAGGAAGACGTGGTGGCCGAGCTGGAGGCCACCTACTCTCTGTCGGTGGATTTCGTCGACCGCTGGCGCGCGGTCTACGAGGAGTTCGAGCACTCCTGGGAAGACCGCTGGATCCGGGACGAGGGCTATGAGAAGATCATCCCGCGCGCCATCAACGGGATGCTGCAGCAGCAGGGGCTGACGCCGAACGACATCTCCAAGGTCGCCTTCTGCTATCCCATCGCCCGGGCCCACGGGGCTCTGGCGAAGAAGATGGGATTCAACCCGGCCCAGGTGCAGGACCACCTGATCGACAAGGTGGGGGACACCTGTGCCGCCCATCCGCTGATCATGCTGGTGGGCGCGCTGGAGGAGGCCAAGCCCGGCGACAGGATAATGGTGGCCAGCTATGGACAGGGCGTCGATGTGCTCCTCTTCAAGGTGACCGACAAGATCGCCAGGATGAAGGACAAGTGGGGCGTGAAGAAGGGCCTGGCCCGCCGCAAGGAGCTGGAGAGCTGGGAAAGGTATGCCTCGATGCGGGGCGCGGTCAAGTTCTTCCTGGGAGCCCGGGAGGGGGAATATGGGTTCACCTCGAACTCGATGGCCTGGCGGGAGAGGAAGCAGCTGGCCCGGCTCTATGGATACAAGTGCAAGAAGTGCGGCACGCCGCAGTTCCCGCCACGGAGGATATGCGTCAACCCCAACTGCAAGGCCATTGACCAGATGGAGGACTACCGGTTTTCGGACCAGACGGGAAAGATATTCTCCTTCGTGGTGGACTACAATGTTTACGTCCCGGTGCCTCCGGTGG